>JAYTEN010000113.1:0-2664 GCA_043735145.1 Gemmatimonadota bacterium
CGCACCGCGGGATGGCCTTCGAGCGCGGCGGCGAGGCGCCGGGCATTGGCGTGATCCTCGGCGATGCGGTCGTAGTTGTGATCAAGGGCATACAGGGCCGCCGCCGCGAGAATCCCCGACTGCCGCATCCCCCCGCCCAACCGCTTGCGAATCTCCCACACGTCGCGGCGCGCGGCCCTCGGGAAGGCGAGCGCCGAGCCCACGGGACAGCCCAGTGCCTTCGAGAAGGCGACCATCACCGTCGTGGCGAGCGACGCGATCGCGGCCGGCGCGACACCCAGCGCGATGGCCGCGTTCCACACGCGCGCGCCATCGAGGTGCAGCGGCAGGCCCGTCTCGGCCGCGAGCGCGGCGAGCCCTCGCATCGTGTCCACCGGCATGACGCGGCCGCCGGCCGCGTTGTGCGTATTCTCGACCGCGATCGCCGTCGCCCTCGGCACGAAGGGACCCGGCGCCCGGATCATCGCGCGCAGGAGATCGGCCGTCAGGATGCCGTCGGGCGTGGGCACGGGGCGGAGCTGCACACCCGACAGCACCGCCACACCGGCGAATTCGTAGGTCACGAGATGTGCCTGCGCCTCGATCAGCAGCTCGGTGCCGGGCCGGGTGTGCAGCGAGACGGCCGACTGGTTGGCCATCGTCCCCGTCGGAAAGAAGAGCGCGTCTTCCTGGCCGAGCAGGGCGGCGACGCGCTCCTCGAGCCTGCGGGTGGTGGGGTCGCCGTCGAGGACGTCGTCGCCCACCTCGGCGTCCGCCATCGCCTGCCGCATCCCCGCCGATGGCTGGGTGACGGTATCGGAGCGAAGGTCGATCATCAGTTGAGCAACAACCGCTGCTGTCCCAGCCTCCGCCGCAGGTCGTAAACCTGGGCGATCTGTCCGCCGATGAGGAAGACGAACGACATGTAGTAGACCCAGACCACGAACAGCAGCACCGCGGCGATGGTGGCGTCGCTGACCAGCGCATTGGGCCGCACCATCATCCGGATGTAGATGCCGAGGAGGAGCTTCGCCAGCTCGAATCCGCCCGCACAGATCAGCGCCGCGAAGACGGCGGTATCCCGCCGGAGCCGGTGCGCCGGCGCATACCGGAAGATCACCACGAACACCACCACGGCCGACGCGAAGGCCAGCACCTTGGCCGCCAGGAACGGCAGGAAGTCGAGCCCGACGATGTGCGCGGCCAGGATTTCGATGCCCTGCCCCAGCAGCACGTTGATGACGAACAGGATCGTCGTCACCAGCACCAGCAGGATGTCCTGCACCTTGCCCATGAGCAACGACCGCGTTTCCCGGGTGTCGAAGACCTCGTTGAGCGCCGCGCGCAGCGATCCGAAGAGCCGGGTCGAAAACCAGATGAACGCCGGCACCGCGATGAGGCCGAGGGTGCCGCGCGCCTCGATCGCGCGGGCGAGCAGCACGAGAATGGGCGCGAACGGGCTGGGCCCGTCGCCCCGGGGATTGGGAAGGATCTGCTGGAGATAGACGTCGATGTCGAGCTGGGCAGTGCCGGCCTGGGCGCTCAGGATGTAGCCGGCTACGGACAGGAGCAGGAACACGAACGGAATCGCGGCGAGCAGGGCGTCGAACGACAGCCCGCTGGCGAGGAACGGCACGTTGGCCTCGGCGGCCCCTTCGTAGACCCGGACGATGAAACCGCGCACGTCGTGCACCGCAAAGCGCGCGCGGTCTATCGGTGTCAGCCGCATGGCGGAAACCTAGGCGACCGGTTCCTCGTCGCCCGAGGGACGCCCCGAACGGCGCGCTTCGCGCGCCTCGGACAGGCGCCGCTCCAGCTCCTCGCGCGCCGTGGAGGCGGCGGACTTGCCGGCCTCGGCGACGTCGTGCGCGAACTGTTTGCCTTCCCTGGCCTTGCGCTTCACGTTGTCGATGCCGTCTTCGAGGCGGTCGCGTCCGCGCTGGTACTTGTCGGACACCATCTCCTCGAGCTCGTCGGCCTTGTCTTCGGCCATTTCCTTCAGGCGCAGTCCGCGGTTGCGGATCTCCGAGCGCAACTCGGTGCCGCTCATGGGCGCGAAGAGCAGCGCGAGACCCGCGCCGACCGCCAGCCCCCAGAAGAAGGGCGCCAGGCCGGCGCTGTGCTTCTCGATGACCGTGTATTCCTCGTCGTCGTCGTCGCGATGTCGGGACATGTTGGAGCTCCATGCGTGAGAAAGACAGCAAGAACCTGGAATCTAGACAGAATCGAAGCAACACGTCGTCTAGATTCTAGATTCTAGATTCTAGACTGGAATCCCCTCAAGCCTCCAGAACTAACCCGTCATACCCCGGCCGCACCGAAGGTGGCAGGTCCCGCTCCAGGTCGGCGTGGGCCGTCTCGTGCGTCAGGTGGGTCAGCCAGGTGACATCCGCGCCCACGGCGCCCGCCGCCGCAACGGCTTCGGGAATCGACAGATGACTGGGGTGCTGCCGGTACCAGAGCGCATTGAGCACCAGGGCGCGCACCCCCCGCAGCGCCGCGAGCGCATCCGCGCCGACTTCCTTCACGTCGGTCACATAGGCGAGGGGGCCGAAGCGGTAGCCGAACACGGTCGCCGCGCCGTGGCGGAAGGCGATGGGCAGGACCGGGATTCCGGCGATTTCCGTCTCGACTCCCGCCTCCAGCGGCGTCGCGACGACCTGCGGCCGCGCGCTGCCGGGAATC
>JAYTEN010000114.1:0-4134 GCA_043735145.1 Gemmatimonadota bacterium
CCGCTTCTTGTTTCCGCCCTATCGCGGGAAGCTGCATGATCTCGCGCGACGGCTGCTGCGGGTGATCGGATGAAGCGGACACCTTGGCGACTTGGCGACGTGGCGACTGTCCTGCTCGTTCTAGTGGCAGGATGCGGCAGAGCTGAGTGGCGCGAGGCGGACGCGCGGCTGAACGCGGCGGCGGAGGCGGCGCGCGCCGCCGGCTACACGCCGATGAGCGGACCGCACAACACCTTCGGCACCTTTGGCGATTCCGGCACCGTCACGTGGCGCGTGCACCTCGAGGCGCATGCCCCATACTTCATCGCCGCGGCGTGCACGGCGGGATGCGCCGACTTCCATTTCTCGGTCCGCGAGCCGCACGGCGAGATCGTCGCGACCGACACCGCGACGGGCCCGTCGCCGCGGCTTCAGTTCACGCCGCCGGAAGAAGGCGATTTCCAGGTCCTGATCCACCACGGACGCTGTGCCGCCGAGCCGTGCCGGTTTGTCGCGCAGGTATACACGAAGAGCCAGTAGCAAGTCGCCAAGTCGCCAAGTCGCCAAGTCGCCAAGTCGCCAAGTCCCGGGCCGAAAGCGAATCCATGATCCGTAGCATCCTGTCCGCCGGTCTTCTCCTTGTCGTCAGCGCGCCCGCCGCGGCACAACAGGCGTCCGACGCGACCCGCCTGCACGAGCAGGTCGACCGTGGCGCCGCGGCTGTCATGGACAGCGTCGTCAAATGGCGACGTGACTTTCACGCCCACCCCGAGCTCGGCAACCGCGAGACGCGGACCGCGGGCATCGTCGCCGCCGAACTGCGGCGGCTCGGCATCGAGGTGCGCGAGCACGTCGGGCACACCGGCGTCGTCGGCGTGCTGCGCGGCGGCCGGCCCGGCGGTGTGGTCGCGTTGCGCGCCGACATGGACGCGCTGCCCGTCACCGAAGAGCCGGGTTTCCCCTTCGCTTCACGGGTGCGCACTACCTACAACGGCCAGGACGTCGGCGTCATGCACGCCTGCGGCCACGACATGCACACCGCGATGCTCCTGGGCGCCGCCGGCGTGCTCGCCGGCATGCGGCGCGACCTGCCGGGCAGCGTGGTGTTCATCTTCCAGCCGGCCGAAGAAGGAGCGCCCGCGGGCGAGGAGGGCGGCGCGCCGCTGATGCTCCGCGAAGGCGCCTTCGAGAATCCGGTTCCACAGGCCGTGTTCGGACTTCACGTCTTCTCGCGGATACCGACGGGGCGGATCGACGTGCGCCCGGGGCCCGAGATGGCCAGCTCCGACCAGCTCCGCATCGTGGTGCACGGACGGCAGACGCATGGTGCCCTCCCCTGGCGCGGCGTCGACCCCATCGTGGTCGCGGCGCAGGTCATCCTCGGCCTTCAGACCATCACCAGCCGCCAGACCGACGCGACACTCGCGCCGGCCGTCGTGACCATCGGCGTGATCCAGGGCGGGGTGCGGTTCAACATCATTCCCGATAGCGTGATCCTCGTCGGCACGGTGCGCGCATTCGACGAGCCGATGCGCCGTGACATCCACGAGCGGATCCGCCGCACCGCCGCCGGGATCGCCCAGAGCGCGGGCGCCACCGCCGACGTCACGATCGAACTCGGCAACGGCGTCACCACCAACGACTCGGCGCTGGTGCGCCGCATGTGGCCGTCGCTGGCACGTCTGAACGGCGAGCCGGGCATCGCCCTGGCGCAACTCACCACCACCGCCGAAGACTTCTCGGCGTTCGCCAACCGGGCGCCGGGAATGTTCATCTTTCTCGGCGTGACGCCGCCCGGGTCCGCGAACGACACCGTCGCGGCGAACCACTCGCCCCGCTTTTACGCCGACGAGCGCGCCATGCCGGTCGGCGTGCGCGCCCTGGCGAGCCTGGCGGTCGACTACCTCATCGGCGAGCCGCGGCCGAGCGGCATGCGCTGACGTGGATCTCGACACCACCGAGCGCTTCGCCCTGCTCGAGGAATGGGACCGGCGCAAGGCCGCCTGGAAGCCGAATGACCTTGAAGGCGCCGGCTGCCTGATGATGCTCGCCGGCGTGGTGCTCCTCATCGCGACGCCGAAGCTCATCGGCGTGCTGAAGCTCTCGCTGCCGAAAGGCGCGGGCATCGCGCTCCTGGCGCTCTACGTGGTGCTCATCGTCGGCGGCTTCATCGTGAAGCAGGTGCGGATCCTGAAGGAAGCGCCCGCGGATATCGCGGAGCGCGCGGTCGCGGCGCTGACCACGACCGGCGTGGACGATGAGACGCGGCGGCGCGAGACCGTCGCGCTGCTCTTTCATGCCGTTGACCAGCGCGGCATGCGCATCGACCGGGTCTACGACCCCGCGGTGATCGCCCCGCGCCTGGGCCCGGCGATGGACTACGTGCTCGCCGCCGAAGAGGTACTGGTAGCGGAAAAGAAATGCGGCAGGGTCTTTACGACGTAGGACTGTCGACTTGGCGACTTGGCGACTTGGCGACTTGGTTGGCGACTAGGCGACTGGGTTCAGTCCCGGTGCAGGTGGTGCACGCTCCGCTGCGCCGTCGCTACCATCACCACATCCAGGATATTCACGTTCTCCGGCGCGTTCACGACGTAGGTGATGACGTCGGCGACGTCGTCCGGTGACAACGGCGTGAACCCCTCGTAAACCTTCTCGACCTTCGACTGGTCGCCGTGAAAGCGCACCTCGGCGAACTCGGTGCGCACGTGTCCCGGCTCGATGCCCGACACGCGGATGCGCGTCCCGAGGACGTCGAGGTTGATCGCCTCGGTCAGCGCCTTCACCGCGAACTTGGACGCGTTGTACACGTTGCCCATGGGATAGACCTGGAGGCCGGCGAGGCTGCCAAGATTGACGACATGGCCGGTGCCGCGCTCGACCATCTTCGGCAGGATCGCGCGCGTGACGTAGAGCAGGCCTTTCACGTTGGTGTCGATCATGCGGTCCCAGTCGTCGGGATCGCCGTCCTGGGTCTTCGACATGCCGGCGGCGAGGCCGGCGTTGTTCAGCAGGATGTCCGGCGTGCCGACCACCGCGAGCATGCGCGCGGCGGCGGCATTGACGGCGGCGCGGTCGCGGACGTCCACACCGTCGGTGTTCACGGCGATGCCGTGGCGCTGCTCCAGCTCGGCGGCGATGGCCTCGAGCCGCTCTTCGCGCCGGGCCCAGAGCGCGAGGTTGGCGCCCTCGGCGGCGAAACGCTTCGCCACGGCGAGTCCGATGCCGGCGGAGGCGCCGGTGATGAACGCAAGCTTGCCGCGAATGCTCATGGCGAAAACTACACAAGGCGCAAAGGAGAAGGGGCAGCGGGCGCCGGTTTGACAAGGGTGTTCGCGGCCCCGTACCTTCGGATTGACAACGACTTAGCTCATCCAAGGATGGTCCCATGGCAGTCAGCACCCAGCCCGTGCGGGGCGCGAACTCCTCCGCGCGCGATCCCGATGCTCCCATCGCGAATTACATCGGCGGCGCCTGGCAGCGCTCCAACGCGACTGATGCGCTTCCGCTGATCAACCCGGCGACCGGCGAGCGCCAGGGCCGCGTCCCGCTCGGCACCGCCCGCGACGTCGACGACGCCGTGCAGGCCGCGAAGGCGGCGTTCCCGAAGTGGCGCGAGACCCCTCCCGTGGTGCGCGCGCGCTATCTCTTCGCGATGAAGGCCCTCCTCGAAGAGCACTTCGAAGAGATCGCGGCGACCGTCACCCGCGAGAACGGCAAGACCCTGGACGAGGCGCGCGGCTCGGTGCGGCGCGGCATCGAGAACGTCGAGCACGCCTGCGGCATCCCGTCGCTGATGATGGGCCAGTCGCTCGAGGACATCGCGACCGGCATCGATTGCGAGTACTTCCGCCAGCCGATGGGCGTCTTCGCGGCGATCACGCCCTTCAACTTTCCCGCCATGGTGCCGTTCTGGTTCTGGCCGTACGCCATCGCGACCGGCAACACCTTCCTCCTGAAGCCGAGCGAGCAGGTGCCCCTCTCGCAGCAGCTCATCTTCGAGTTGCTCCACCGGGTCGGCCTTCCGGCCGGCGTGATGAACCTGGTCCACGGCGGCAAGGACGCCGTGAACGCGATCCTCGCGCACCCCGACATCCAGGGCGTGTCCTTCGTGGGCTCGACCGCCGTCGCGAAGCACGTCTACAGCACGGCCGC
>JAYTEN010000115.1:0-3879 GCA_043735145.1 Gemmatimonadota bacterium
GTGATCCTCGAGAACGAGCGTGCCGGCAAGCGCGAAAAGTTGATGAAGGAGCTGGAGAAGGATCAGGTGCGCAAGGGCGTCGTCAAGAACATCACCGACTTCGGAGCATTCATCGATCTCGGCGGTGTGGACGGCCTGCTGCACATCACCGACATGTCGTGGGGCCGCATCTCGCACCCGTCCGAGCTCGTCGCCATCGGCGCAGAGCTGGAAGTGAAGGTCCTGGATATCGATTGGCAGCGTGAGCGCATCTCCCTCGGCCTCAAGCAGCTCCAGTCGTATCCCTGGAAGGACGTGGCCGAGAAGTATCCGGTGGGCACGCGCGTGCAGGGCAAGGTCGTCAGCATCACGAACTACGGCGCCTTCATCGAGCTCGAGCCCGGCATCGAGGGCCTGGTGCACATCAGCGAGATGAGCTGGACGCGCAACGTCCGGCATCCCTCCAAGCTGGTGAGCATCGGCGAGACGATCGAAGCGGTCGTGCTGAAGGTCGACGAGAGCGAAGAGAAGATCTCGCTCGGCATGAAGCAGACGGAGCAGGATCCCTGGATGGTGCTGCCGCTCAAGTATCCCGTGGGCACGCGCATCAACGGCAAGGTCCGCAACCTGACGAGCTTCGGCGCCTTCGTCGAAATCGAGCCCGGCATCGACGGCCTCATCCACATCTCCGACATGAGCTGGACCAAGCGCGTTCAGCATCCGTCGGAAGTCGTCAAGAAGGGCGACGCCGTGGATGTCGTCATCCTCAACATCGACGCCGACAACAAGCGCATCTCCCTCGGCCTCAAGCAGGCCGAAGAAGATCCGTGGCTGGCGATCGGCGAGCGGTACCCGGTCGGCAAGGAGATCAAGGGCCACGTCGTGCGCCTGATGGACAAGGGCGTCGTCGTCGACATCGGCAATGATATCGAAGGCTTCGTGCCGATGAGCCAGCTGGGCATCCCCGATATCCAGCAGCCGGCCGACGCCGTGAAGATCGGCCAGGTCGTCGAGCTGAAGGTGCTCGAGGTCGACCCGATCCATCACCGGATCGTGCTGGCGGCGATCAGCTTCCCCGATGAGCCGCTGCGCGAAGTGCCGCAGATCCCGACCTTCAATGATGAAGGCGATATTATCGAGACACCGCCGCAGGCCTAGTTCGCACCGCGTTGGTGCAGCGTCACGGGCGCCGCGAACCAATCGGGTTCGCGGCGCCCGTGGGGCGAAGGGCAGCCGACCGGCCACCGGCGGTCGCTGTCGATGTCGACTCAGGAAGGGAATCGCCATGCCAGACCGAAGCACGTTGTCACCGGTGCGTCCGACCGCGCGGCGATCGTTGCGTTCCTGAGGGGCCTTGGCACCGGCGGGCATTGATCCGATGCGCTTCGCGCGGGGGTCCGGCGTGCTTCCGGAGCTCCCGTCGACGTCGCTCAGCCTCGCCCGCGGCGGGCTGGCGCTGGTTTTCCTGGTCGCCGGTGTGCGCCATCTCCTGGTGCCGGAGTCGTATCGCGCCATCGTGCCGCCCTGGCTTCCCGCGCCGGGCCTGCTGGTGGCGATCAGCGGCTGGGCCGAGATCGCGGGTGGTGCGGGGCTCCTCTTCCCGCTCACGCGCCGTGCCGCCGGCTGGGGGTTACTGCTCCTGCTGGTCCTGGTCTTCCCGGCAAACGTGGAGATGCTCCTTCAATACCGCAGCCGCGGTGTCGTCTGGTGGGGCGAGGCCCTGCTGTGGCTCCGCTTGCCGCTGCAGGTAGTGCTCATGTGGGGTGTCTGGAGAGTGATGGGCCGCCGGCGCGGGTGACCGGTGGCCAAGACAATCCTCCGGCCCCCGGCTACCATTATTCCATGACTATGCTGGACAAACTGGCGCGCCTCGAGGCGCTCGCGGCCGAATCCCGCCTCGGCGGGGGCGCGGCCCGCATTGACGCCCAGCACCAGAAGGGCAAGCTCACCGCCCGCGAGCGGCTCGACCTGCTGCTCGACGAGGGCAGCTTCGTGGAGCTCGACCGCTTCGTCGTCCATCGGTCCGTCGATTTCGGCCTCGACGCCCAGCGGATCCCGGGCGACGGCGTGGTGACGGGCTACGGCACGGTGGACGGGCGCACCGTCTACGTCTTCTCGCAGGACTTCACCGTGTTCGGCGGCTCGCTGAGCGAGACCTACGCCGAGAAGATCTGCAAGGTGATGGACCTCGCGCTGCGCAACGGCGCCCCGGTCATCGGCCTCAACGACTCGGGCGGCGCCCGCATCCAGGAGGGCGTCAGTTCGTTAGGCGGCTACGCCGAGATCTTCCTGCGCAACACCCTGGCGTCGGGCGTGGTGCCGCAGCTCAGCGTCATTCTCGGCCCCTGCGCCGGCGGCGCCGTCTACAGCCCCGCGATCACCGACTTCGTGTTCATGGTCGAGGGGACGAGCCACATGTTCGTGACCGGCCCCGGCGTGGTGAAGACGGTGACCCACGAGGACGTGACGATGGAGCAGCTCGGCGGCGCGACGGTGCATGCCGGCACCTCGGGCGTCGCCCACGTGGTCCACCATACCGAGGCCGAGAGCCTGGACGCGGTGCGCGAGCTGATGGGCTACCTGCCGCTCAACAACCTGGAGAGTCCGCCCATCCGGCTCTCCGCCGATCCGCCCGATCGCCGCGACGAGGCGCTGCTCGAGATCGTGCCTGACGAGTCGTCGAAGCCCTACGACATGCACCAGGTCATCCGGCGGGTGGTGGATGACGGCGGCTTCTTCGAGATCCACGCCGAGTTCGCGGGCAACATCCTGTGTGGCTTCGCGCGGCTGGGCGGACGGCCGGTCGGCGTCGTCGCCAACCAGCCAGCGGTGCTCGCCGGGGTGCTCGACATCGGCGCCTCGGTGAAGGCGGCGCGGTTCGTGCGCTTCTGCGATGCCTTCAACGTCCCCCTCGTGACGTTCGTGGACGTGCCGGGGTTCCTGCCGGGCGTGGCGCAGGAGCACGGCGGGATCATCAAGCACGGCGCCAAGCTGCTCTACGCGTACTGTGAGGCGACGGTGCCCAAGCTCACCGTCATCACCCGCAAGGCATACGGCGGCGCCTACGACGTCATGAGCAGCAAGCACATCCGCGGCGACCTCAACCTGGCGTGGCCCACGGCCGAGATCGCCGTGATGGGACCCAAGGGCGCCGTGGAGGTGCTGTTCAAGAAGGAGATCGACGCCGCCGACGACCGCGACCGCGCCCTCGCCGAGCGGCAGGCCGAGTACAGCGAGAAGTTCGCCAACCCGTACATCGCGGCGGGGCGGGGGTACGTGGACGACGTCATCGACCCGCGCGACACGCGCGCGCGGCTCATCAGCGCCCTTGGCACCCTGGCCACCAAGCGAGACCGGAACCCGGCGAAAAAGCACGGGAATATTCCGCTATGAAGCGCGTCCTGGTCGCCAACCGGGGCGAGATCGCGCTGCGGATCATCCGCGCGTGCAAGGAGGAGGACATCGGCGCGGTCGCGGTCTATTCCGACGCCGATGCCGACGCGCCGCACGTCCAGTCGGCCGACGCCGCCGTGCACCTGGGCGGCAATGCGCTGCACGAGTCGTATCTCAACATCGACCGGCTGATCGACGCCGCGAAGTCGAGCGGCGCCGACGCCATCCACCCGGGCTACGGGTTCCTGAGCGAGCGCGCCGAGTTCGCGAAGGCGGTGGTGGAGGCCGGCCTGATCTGGATCGGGCCGCCGGCATCGGCGATCGCGGCGATGGGCGACAAGACCACCGCGCGCAAGCGCATGCGCGACGTCGGCGTGCCGGTCGTGCCGGGGACGGTCGAGGCGGCGCGCACGCCGGCCGACGCGATCAAGGCCATCCGCGCCATCGGCTATCCCATCCTGCTCAAGGCCTCGGCGGGCGGTGGCGGCCGCGGCATGCGCATCGTGC
>JAYTEN010000116.1:0-8459 GCA_043735145.1 Gemmatimonadota bacterium
ACGCAGCGTCGCGCGCGCCAGGGCGACGGGGCGGAAGCCGGCGGCCTTGAGCATCGCGATTTCAGCTTCGGTAAATCCACCTTCGGGGCCGATGGCCCACTGGACCGCATCGGACTCCCGGATCGTGGGCAGCGGCCCGCCATCCATATCGGCGAGCAGCCGGATCGCCTTCGGCGCCGGCGGCCGGAGCGCGTCGGCCAGCGGCAGCGGCGAGGGCACCGCGGGCGCCCACGCGGCCCCGCACTGCTTGATGGCTTCGCGGGCGCGCTTGCCGGCTTTCTCAACATGCACCGACTGGAAGCGCGTCGCTACCTGGAGGGCGCGCTCGGTCAGCAGCGGCAGCACCCGCGTCGCGCCCAGCTCGGTGGCTTTCTCGACCAGGCCGAGAAACCGGTCGCGGTCGCCGGCGCCGACCCAGACTTCGGTCGCGGGCGGCGGCGAGACCAGCGTAGTCGCGACGACGCGCGCGGCGAGGATCTGGTTGTCCCGGGCGACCCGCGCCGTGGCGATCCCGCCCCGCCCGTCCACGAGCCGCACCGCGTCGCCATCGGCCACGCGGCGCACCTTGAGGTGATTGGCTTCTTCGTCGTCGAGGATGATGACGCCGCCGGCCTGGAAAGGGCCGCGCGCATAGACGGTCGCGGCCGGGACGGCGGGGCCGCTCACGCGCCGAGCGCTTCCTTCATGCGTTCCCAGAAGGAGCGGCCGCCGCGCGACGCGGGCGGCGCGCCCTCGATCTTCGACAGGTCCTTGAAGAGTTTTTCCAGGTCGGGCGCCATGCGCTCGGGCGTCCAGATGCCGATGCGCACGTGCACGTCGCCCTTCTTGCCGGAACCCAGGTGCGGCAGGCCGCGGCCGCGCAGCCGCAGGATCGTGCCCGCCTGCGTGCCGGGCTCGATCTTCACCGACTCGTCGCCCCACGGCGTCGGCACCGGGAGCGTCGCGCCGAGCGCGGCCTGGCTGAACGAGAGGTGCACGTCGTGCACCAGGTCGTCGTTATGGCGGATGAAGCGTTCGTCGTCCTCCACCTCGAGCGTGACGACGAGGTCGCCGGCCGCGCCGCCTCGCGCGCCCGCGTGGCCCTGTCCGCGCAGCGTGATGTAATTGTCGCCCGACACCCCGGGCGGCACGTCGACGGTGACGGTGCGGTCGGCGCGGGTGCGCCCGTCCCCGCGGCAGATCTCGCACGGCTCCTTGATGATCCGGCCTTCGCCATGACAGGTCGGGCACGGCGCGACCGACACGAACTGGCCGAACACCGAGCGCTGCGCGCGCTTGACCTGCCCCGCCCCGCCGCAGCTGCCGCACGGCTGCGGCTTCCGGCCGGGCTGGGCGCCGTTGCCGCCGCAATGCTCGCAGGGGACGAGCACCTTGTACTTGAGCTGGCGCTTGGCGCCCCGGGCGACGTCCTCGAGCGTCAGCCGCACGCCCGCGCGCAGGTCGTTGCCGCGCCGGTCGGCCGCCGACGCCGCGCCGCGGCCGGCGCCGAACATCTCCTCGAAGCCGGCAAACCCGCCGAAATCGCGCATGAAGATGTTGAGCGCTTCGGACAGGTCGAAGTGATGGAAGTCCGGGGACGCGCCGCCGCCGCCGCGCTTGAGCCCCGCCTCGCCGTACCGGTCGTACACGGCCCGCTTCCGGGGGTCCCGCAGCACCTCGTACGCCTCGGTGATTTCCTTGAAGCGCGCCTCGGCGTCGGGCGCGCTGTTCTTGTCGGGGTGATACTGCATCGCCATGCGCCGGTAGGCCTTCTTCAGCTCGGCCTCGTCGCAGTTCTTCTCGACCTCGAGAATCACGTAGTAATCGCTCATCGCAGCAGCTCGCCGACCATGCGTGACGTATGCTCGACGAGCGCCACGACTTTCTCGTAAGGCATGCGCGTCGGTCCGAGGACCCCGATGACGCCGGTCAGCTGCCCGGCCCGATAGGGGGAGGTCACCAGCGTGAGGTTCGAAAACTGATGCGCGTCGTGCTCCCCGCCGATGGTGATGGTGAGCGAACCGTGGTGCCGCTGGCCCAGTACCTGCTTGAGCACGTCGCGCTGCTCGGTCAGCTCGATGAGCGAGCGCATCCCCTCGCCGGTCGCGAACTCCGGCTGATCGGCGAGCACCGACGTGCGGCCGACCACCAGCTCCTCGCCGGGAGGAACATCGAAGAGCTGCTCGCCCGTCGTGAGGAAGATGTCGAGCAGCTCGGCCTCGACCGCCGACGACGCGGTATCGCGCAACCGCTCGGGGAGGGTCTGGCGGATCTTGCGCAGGGTGAGCCCCGCGAGGCGGTCATTGAGGACGCGCGTGATGGTCGCGATCGCGTCGGGCGGCACCGACCCCGGCACCTGCACGAAGATCGTCCGCACCACGCCGCTCAGCAGCGTGAGCACCAGCAGCAGCCGCTCGTGGGAGACCGGCACGAGATCCAGCCGCTCGAGCACCACGCCATCGAGTGACGGCGCGACGGCGACACCCAGCTCCTGGGTCAGCACCCCGAGCACCTCGGCGGCGCGCCGGAGGATTTCAGGCACCGCGGCGCCGCGCGGCGTGAGCCCGTCACGAATGGCGGCGTCCTCGCGGCTCGTCACGACGGTCTCGCGCATCAGCGCATCCACGTAGAGCCGGTACGCCCGATCGGTCGGGACTCGGCCGGCCGAGGTATGGGGATGGAAGAGAAAGCCCTTTTCTTCCAGGTCACTCATCGCATTGCGGATGGTTGCCGCCGACACACCAAGGCCGAACCGCCGGGCCAGCACGCGGCTGCCGACGGGTTCTGCCGTCTCGACGTAGCTCTGGACGATGGCTTCCAGAACCCGCCGCTCGCGGTCGCTGAGTGAGTCGATCAGAGGCAAACCCATGTGTGACACTAATTTAGATGGTGGAGACAAGCTCGTCTAGGCGCAGCCAGCCTGACGGCGTCAGAACGAGTCGCCTAGTCGCCAAGTCGCCAAGTGGGCCCGCAGCAACAATTTGTGCCCATCCGGCTCGAACCCATTGCTCCGCAGCTTGCAAGAGTCGTGCAGGACTGTCCTGCCAAAGTGCTATGCCGTCGGTCGTTCGCAATCCCAGATACAGCTCCTCCAGGCGCACTTCATCCACTCCCATGACCTCCCGCTCCGCAATCGAGCTGGAGCCGGCGGCCAGCAGTTCGAGCCACTTCGCGTACGCGGGCTCGTTCCACCAGCGTGCCGTTCCGTCAAATGAGTGGGCCGACGGGCCGATGCCGAGGTAGGGGACCCGGCGCCAGTAGGCACGGTTGTGGATCGCTTCCCGGCCGGGGCGCGCCGCATTCGAGACTTCGTAGAACCCATACCCCGCCGCCCGGAGCACCTCGTGCGCCTCCAGGTACTCCGCGGCGTAGCGGGTATCGGGCGGCGGCAGCGTTTCCCCCCGGTGGACCTGCCGGACGAGCGGCGTTCCCGGCTCGACGCTCAGCCCGTAGAGGGAGACGTGATCGGGCTCGAGCGCGATGGTGCGATCGAGGTCGGCCCGCCAGTCACGGCCTAACGATTCGGGCAGCGCGAAGATCAGGTCGAGCGAGAGGTTCCCCACCCCGCCCTCGCGCGCGACCTGCACCGCGCGCGCGATGGCGGCCACGTCGTGGGTGCGATGCATCCACGCCAGCACCGTTGCGTCGAACGACTGGGAGCCTAGCGAGAGCCGGTTCACCCCCGCCGCGACCCAGTCGCGCACGGCGCCGGGCGTGACGTCCTCGGGGTTCGCCTCGATCGTGAACTCTTCGAGCCCCGCCGGCACGCCGACGATTTCCGCGAGCCGGGCGATGCCGGCACCGCCGAGCTTCGACGGCGTTCCTCCGCCCAGGTAGAGGGTGCGCGGGGACGCGGGGCGCCCCGTCTGCGCCAGCTCACGCGTCAGTCCGTCGAGGTACTCGGCGACCGGAACGACCGGACGCACCGCGATGCTGAAGTCACAATAGGTGCAGCGGCGGGCGCAGAAGGGGACATGGACGTAGAGATGCTCGAAACCGGGGACCGGGCTCACGAGGCCAGGAGGAAGTGCTTACCCGGCAGCTGGGTGACGAGGCCCTGGAGCTCGAGGGAGCTGAGTGCCGCCAGCAGGAGGCCCGGGTCGATCTCGCTCTTCGCCGCGAGCTCGTCCACGTGGACCGGGCGCGGGCCGACGAGGTCGAAGAGCGTCGCCTCGGCGCCCGAGAGGTGTTCCCGGGCCAGCCGCGCCGCCGCGATGCGCCGCTGCAGCTCCGACCGGTTGCGGGGCTTCTCGGGAAAGACCGGCAGCCCGAGCTCGAGCAGGATGTCGTTAGGGTGGGTGTAGATGGTGCCGCAGTCGCGGATCAGCGAGTTCGGGCTCTCCGCCAGCTCATCGCCCAGGCGTCCCGGCACGCCGAAGATTCTCGCCTCGACATCGAGCGCCCACCGGACGGTATTGCTGGTCCCGCCCTCGAGCCGCCCCTCGACAACGAGGAGGACCTGGGCCAGCGCCGCGATGATGCGGTTGCGCGCGGGGAAGTGCCACTTGAGCGGGCCGTCGCCGAGCTCGTACTCGCTGAGGACCAGCCCGGTCCGCCGCACTTCGGCCAGCAGGTGGCGATTGCCGCGCGGATAGTCGATGTCGAGGCCGGTACCCAGGATGGCGATCGTCCCGCCGCCCGCGTCGAGGGCGCCGGCGTGGGCGCACGCATCGAGCCCGCGCGCCATGCCGCTCACGATCACCGCGCCCTTCGATGCCAGCGCCTTCGCGGCGTCGAACGCCACGGTTTCTCCGTAGGCGCTGGGAGTCCGGCTCCCGATGACCGACACCCGGGGCCGCGCGAGCAGCGACAGGTCGCCCTGCGCGTACAGCTGCTGCGGCGGCGCCGCCAGAAGCATCAGCGCCGGAGGATAGCGCGGATCGCCAGGCGTGAGGCGCTCCACGCTCATTCCCTGGCGCGCTCCATGGCCAGCCGCTTCCACAGGATCTCGATCAGCTCGTCCAGGCCCTTGCGGGCCACCGACGAGATCATGACGCTCGCGAACGCGTCGGGCACCGGCGGCAGCTCGATGTCGTCGGGCGAGGCGATGAGGTCGCCCTTGGTCCAGGCGACGGCGTGCGGCTTGGCGGCCAGGTCGGGGCTGAACTCGGCCGCCTCGCGGCGCAGCAGCGCGTAGGCCTCGGCGAGGTCGGGGGCGTCGATGGGCACCAGGTGCAGCAGGATGCGCGTGCGCTCGACGTGGCGCAGGAACCGGAGCCCCAGGCCCTTGCCCTCGTGCGCGCCCTCGATGATGCCGGGAATGTCGGCGATCACGAAGGTGCGGTGGCCCGAGAGCTTCACCACGCCCAGGTTGGGCTCGAGCGTCGTGAACGGATAATCCGCGATCTTGGGCTTGGCGCTGGTGACCGACGCGAGGAGCGTGCTCTTTCCGGCGTTAGGCTCGCCCAGCAGGCCGACGTCGGCGATGAGCTTCAACGTCAGCTCGACGCGGCGCGTTTCGCCGTCTTCGCCGGGCTGATAATGATGGGGCGCCTGGTGCGTGGACGTGGCGAAGTGCTGGTTGCCCAGGCCGCCCCGCCCGCCCTTGACGATCAGGATGCGCTCGCCGGCAGCGGTGATCTCGCCCAGGACGACGCCCGTCCCGGCGTCGCGGATCACGGTGCCCAGCGGCACCGGCATGATCAGGTCTTCGGCGGATTTGCCGGACATGCGCGAGCCCGCGCCGTGGTCGCCACTGCCCGCGACCCACTTCTTCTTGTAGGTAAAGTCGAGGAGCGTCCAGATGTTCGCGTCGCCCTCGGCGAAGATGCTCCCGCCCCGCCCGCCGTCGCCGCCGGACGGCCCACCCAGGGGATAGAATTTTTCCCGCCGGAACGCCGCGACGCCCGAACCGCCATTGCCGGCGGCGGCCTCGACCGTGACTTGATCTATGAACACTGCGAGTCCGTAGTCGCCAAGTCGCCAAGTCGCCCTGGTTGTGCCGCGCGGTATTTCACTGTGCTGGTAGCTCCCGGATTTGTTTCCAGAGTAGTCGTGCGCTGCTCACGCGATCGGGATGCACCGTCGACGCGCGGGCAGTCAGGTCCAGCGTTTCATCCACTGCGGCCTCGGCGGCACCCGCGTTGAGGGCGCCGCGCAGGTGCGAGTGCAATTGCCGTGGCACCCCCTGCGGGACCAGCATCGCGATGGCGCACAGCTCGCGCCGCTCGAGGTCGAGGCCGGGCCGCCCGATGGTGCGTCCGTATCCGTCGATCACGATCCAGGCGTCGAGCGTCGGATTCAGCGCCTGCACGTTGCGCCGCAGCTTCTCGTAGCCGGAGCCGTAGATGGTGCGGCACGTGGCTTCGCCCCGCTCGCGCCACATCTCCCAGCTGCCGTAGTCGGCGGCGTCGCTCACCTCGGCCCGTAGCGGCTGCGTGGCACGCAGTGCCGCCGCCGCGACGAGTGCCTTGGGGAAGCCCGCGAACAGCACCGCCGAGAGCACCAGCTCCTCCAACCACTCCGCCTTTGCGCCGGCGGCCCGGGCGTCTTCCATCAGCGCGGCCAGCGCGTCTTCCGACGCGCCGTCGATCGCCGCCGCGACCATGACCAGGCCGCGGGTCCCGGGATCGAGCGCGCTCACGATAACACTTCCCGCCACCGCTGCATCATCATCGCGACGCAACGCGGTCCAGAACAATGCGCGGCTCGATATGACCCACCACGTTGCCGAGGGTATTGGTGATCCCGCAGGTCCGATGTGATGCGAGCGCCGGGACCAGCGCCGGCATCAGCAGATCCAGCACGCCGAGCAGTGCCGTGCCCAGGCAGCGCGTCGCGCCGTCCTCGACCTTGAGGGCAATGCCGAGCCGCTCCTCCGGGATCGTCGCGCAGTAGACGCCTTCGGCGCCCACCTTGGCCACGATCGCTCCCCCGCTTGCCGCGATCAGGTCGGTGTCGAGCCGCGCGGTGCCCGCGATGAGAAACGGATGCTGGCGCACCGCCTCGACCAGCCGCGCCGCGGCCTTCTGGGATTCCTTTGGCAGGCCGTGAATCCGGTCTCCCGCGGCGGCCGCTCCCAGCCGCGCCCACGCCATCGCCATCGCGCTCAACGGCAGCGCGAAGCTCGGCACGCCGCAGCCATCGGTCGCGTGCGGCACGCCGGAGACGGGCAGGTCGGCCCAGAGGGCGACTTCGGCGAGGCAGCGCTGCTGGAGCGGATGCTCCGGCCTGGCGTAGCCATCCGATCCCCAGCCGGCGTGCCGCGCCAGGGCGATCATGCCGGCGTGCTTGCCGGAGCAGTTGCTATGCGCCCGCGTCGGTTGCTCACCGCGCGCGGCCATCGCCTTCGCCACCTCGTCGTTGATCGACGCGTGGGGCCCGCAGACCAGGTCGTCCTCGCCGGCGCCGCTGGCGGCGAGCATCTGCCGCGCCAGGGCGACGTGCTGCTCCTCCCCGTTATGCGACGCGCAGGCCAGGGCCAGCGCCTCCAGGCCGAACGCGTACCGGTCGGCGGCGCCTTCGACGATCATGGGGATCGCCTGGAAGGGTTTGGCGCACGAGCGCCAGAAGGCGGTGAGCTCGGGATCGCCGCTCGAGCCGATAAGCGCACCATCGGCGCGAACCACGGCCACCGACAGGTGGTGCCGGGATTCGATCAGGTCGCCGCGATAGACATCGATGGTCGAGGGCATGTGGCGTGGAAACTAACGGGCGGCGGGGCCGGGCGCCGCCGCCAGTGTAAGGGCGATCCCGGCGAGACAGAACAGGCCGCCCGCGAGCGCGATGGCCGTCGGCGGCTCGGCGATGGCGGGCAGAAGCCAGGCGATCAGGGTGGCGCCGATCGGCTCGCCGAGTGCGGCCGCGCCGACGCCGAACGCCGGCAGGTGCTTGAGGGCATAGTTGAGCCCCGAATGCCCGACGAGTGTGGGGCCGGCCGCCAGGGCGGCAAAGATCAGCCAGTCGCGGGTCGCGAAGGGGCCGAAGGCTTCGCCGCGCGACGCGGCGAAGGCAAGGAGCAGAAGGGCCGCCGCCCCGTAGACCGGTGTGACATAGGCGACGAGGCCCAGCTTCCCACGCAGGTGCCTGCCGATGACGAAGTACACGGCGCCGCAGAGCGCGCCCAGGAGGGCGAGTGCATCGCCGAGCATCGCATTCGGGGCGCCGCCGCGCGCGTCACCCAGGCCGATGATCGTGGCACCGAGGACCGCGAGCGCGATGCCGGTCGCCTGGGCCGCCGTCGGCTTCTCGCCCAGGAAGCGCCACGACAGCACGCCGCTGAAGATCGGCGACATCGACACCAGCACCACCGAGGCGGCGATCGACGTGAGGTGCACCGACGCGACCCAGGCCGCGAAGTGCGCGGCGAGTGCCGCGCCGGCGGCGACACCGATCCAGCGGTCGCGGGGCGTGATCGCGGCCCATTCGCGACGGGGCGCGCCGGCAAAGAAGGGGGCGAGAATGACGCTGGCAATGATGAGGCGCCACGCGGCGATGGCGTTGGCGGGCGCGGCCGAGAGCCGGACGAGTGGTGCGGCCCA
>JAYTEN010000117.1:0-7757 GCA_043735145.1 Gemmatimonadota bacterium
GCCGCCGTGCTCCTGGGGCTCCTGGTCGGCGGGTCGGGGCTGGCGGCCGGCGACGCCTTCGCCGCGCTGGCCGGCCGCGGCGGCGCCGATGCGCGGGCCATCGTCTGGGAGCTGCGCGCGCCGCGCGTGGCGCTCGGCCTGCTGGTGGGCGGCGCGCTCGGCGTGAGCGGCGCCGTGCTCCAGGCCCTGGTCCGCAATCCCCTCGCCGATCCCTACCTGCTGGGGCTGTCGGGGGGATCATCGTTAGGCGCCGTCATAGCCATCGCGCTCGGCGTCGGATCGATCTGGGCGATGCCGGCGGCGGCGTTTCTCGGCGCGCTGCTCACCATCATGGTGGTCTATCGGCTGGCGGTGGTCGCCGGCGGCGGGCTCGACGGGCGGGTGCTGCTGCTGGCCGGCGTCGTGGTCGGAGCTTTTGCCGGGGCGCTCACCAGCGGTATCCTGGCGGTGAGCGAGTCGGCGCAGGTGCGCTCGGCGATGCTGTGGCTCCTGGGCGGACTGGGAGGCGTGGGGTGGCCCGGCGTCGCGGCACTCGCGGCCTACAGCGTGATCCCGCTCGCCCTGCTGGCGCGCGAGGCGCGCGCGCTGGACCTGCTGTCCCTGGGCGAGGAGCCGGCGCGCCATCTCGGGGCCGACGTCGCCCGCACCCGCCGCCGCGTCTATCTCGCCGCGTCGATGCTCACGGCCGCGGCGGTCGCGTCGGCGGGCATCATCGGTTTCGTCGGCCTCGCCATTCCGCATCTCATCCGGATGGTGCGCGGCCAGGGCCACCGGGGCATGCTGCCGGCGGCCTTCCTCCTCGGCGGCGCGTTCCTGGTGGCCGCCGATGCCGGCGCGCGCACGTTGTTCGCGCCGCTGGAGCTGCCGGTCGGCGTCATCACGGCCGTCGTGGGCGTGCCCCTGTTCGCGGTGCTGCTGCGCCGCGGCGCGAGCGCAGGCGCGCCATGACCACGGGCACGCCGGTGCTGGCGCTCGAGTCGGCGACGGTGCGCTATCCCGGCTCGCCGGCGCCGCAGCTCGACGCGGCGTCACTCACCCTTCATGCGGGCGAGTGCGTGGCCATCGTGGGACCGAACGGCGCCGGCAAGACCACCGCGCTGCGCGCCCTCCTGGGCACCGCGCCGCTGGCGTCGGGTCGCGCCCGCATTCTCGGCACCGACGCGTCGCAGTGGGATCGCGCCGCGCTCGCCCGCGAAGTCGCGGTGGTGAGCCAGCGCGAGGAGCCGGCGTTTCCCATCACGGTGGGTGAGCTGGCGGCGATGGGGCGCTATCCGCATCTGGGCCCGTGGCGCGCCCCCGGTGCGGCGGACCGGGACGCGGTGGACCGCGGCCTCGCGCGGGCCGACGTGCTGCATCTCCGCGAGCGGTGGGTGCAGACCCTCTCGGGCGGCGAGTGGCAGCGGGTGCGCCTCGCCCGCGCGCTGGCGCAGGAGCCGCGGGTGCTGATTCTCGACGAGCCGACGGCGTCGCTCGACCTGCGCCACGAGATGGAGTTGTTCGAGCTCGTCGCGGCCCTCGGCATCACCGCGCTCATCGTTTCGCACCATGTCAACATCGCGGCGCGGTTCGCCTCGCGGCTCATCCTGATGTCGGCGGGGCGCATCGTCGCCGACGACGCGCCCCCGCGGGTCCTGACCCCGGCACGCCTCAGCACCGTATTCGACTGGCCGGTCGCCGTGCACCGGTTGCCCGACGGCCAGGTGCAGCTCTACCCCGAACGTCAGCCTTCCCCTCCCGGAGACGAAGCATGAGATCGGATTGCACCGCGGCCCTCGTCAGCATTTGCCTGGCCAACATCGGCAACATCGGTATGCCAACATCACTGCGGGCCCAGGCGCCGGGGGATACGGTGCGGCTCACGCCGATGGTGGTCACGGCCACGCGCCTCGCCACGCCGGTGGCGTCGCTCGCGAATGCGGTGACGGTCCTCGACGGCGCGACGCTGCGCCGCGCCGGCATCGTCTCGGTGGTGGAGGCGCTGCGCGGGGTGCCCTCGCTGGCCTTCGCGCAGGCGGGCAGCCGCGGCGCCCAGACCTCGATGTTCCTGCGCGGCGGCGAAAGCGACTACGTGCGGGTGCTGGTCGATGGCGTGCCGCTCAACCAGGCCGGCGGCGCGATCGACATGGCGAGCCTCGGCACCGAGAACGTGGAGCGCATCGAGATCGTCCGGGGCCCGGCCAGCGTGCTGTACGGCTCGGACGCGATGACGGGCGTCATCCAGATCATCACCCGCCATGGCGGCGGCCTCTCGCGGCTGACCGCCGAGGCGCGCGGCGGCAACCGGGGTGGCTCGGTGGCGTCGGTCGAGGCGTCGGCGGGGTCGGGCCGGGCGGCGCTGAGTGGCGGCCTCCAGCGTGAGGCGACGCGCGGCGTCCATGATCTCAATAACCGGTACGAAAACACCTCGGCGAGCGGCCGGCTGTCGCTCACGCCCGACGCGCGCACCGATATCCAGGTCACGGGTCGCTTTCGCGACGGCACCTACCACTATCCGACCGACGGCTCGGGCACGCCGAGCGACAGCAACCAGCTCCAGCGCTCGCGGCAGACGGCGCTCAGCGTCGATGCCGGACGGACGTTAGGCAGATCACTGGAGCTGCGCGGCCTGCTGACCCTCGCCGTGAGCCGCGACAGCACCGACGACCGCCCCGACAGTCCCGGCGACACGCTCGGCTTCTATGCCTCGGAAAGCCGGCGCGACATCACGCGCCGCGGCGCCGACGTGCGCGTCAATGCGCGCCTGGGCGGGATGGTCCTCACGCCGGGCGTCGCCGTCGAGCTGGAGCGGGTGCGCAATCGCAGCAGCTACCAGTCGAACTTCGGTCCCGGCAATTCGCCCGAGGCGGTACTCAACCGGACCAACCGGGCGGCCTATCTCCAGGCGTCGGGCGGGCGCGGGCCGCTTGCGGTGCAGGCGGGCCTGCGACTCGACGACAACCAGCGCTTCGGGAACTTCACCACCTGGCGGCTGGGGGCGTCGGCGCGGCTCGCCCCCTTGACCCGGCTGCGCGCGAGCGCCGGCACGGCCTTCAAGGAGCCGACCTTCGACGAGAACTACTCGACCGCCTTCTCGGTCGGCAATCCCGACCTCAAGCCCGAGCGCTCCACCAGTGTCGAGGCGGGGATCGAACAGGTGGTCGGCGGCCGGGTGAGCGTGAGTGCCACGGCGTTCACGCAGCGCTTCCGCGACCTGATCCAGTATCGCTTCTCGCTGAACCCGACCGACACCAGTTTCTTCAACGTGGCATCCGCGCGCGCGTCGGGCGTCGAGGTCGAGCTGCGCGGCGAGGCGTCGCGCGCGGTGTCATTCACCTTCCAGTACACCTTCACCCACACCGCCACGGCCGACTCGGGCTACGACGGCACCGTCTTCGCGCCGGGCAAGCGCCTGCTTCGGCGTCCGACGCACCTGGCGAGCCTGGCGCTGGAGACCCGGCCCAGCGCATCGGCGATCGCCGGCGCGCGGGTGTTCTACGTGGGCGACCGCGATGACGTGGATTTTTCCCTCTTCCAGCGGGTGGTGCTCAAGGCCTACGGCCGGCTCGACGTCTGGGGCCGGGTCGCGGTGCTGCGCGGCGCCGGGGGCACGCTTTCGCTGACCGCGCGGGCCGAGAACGTCACCGGCGCGACGTACCAGGAGGTTTTCGGCTTCCGCACCCCCGGCCGGCGTATCCTGGTCGGCGCCCGGGTGGACGCGGGATTGGGGAACCGGTAACGTAGCGGCATCCATTCCCCAGGAGCCGTCTTGTCGAATCGCCGAATCGCGGGTCTCGCGGCCGTTCTCTTCATCGGTGCGGGTGCGCCGCTCCGGGCGCAGCAGGGGACGCCAATCCAGGCCGGCGCGCGGGTGCGCGGCAGCCTCGGGCCCGGCGACGCGACGCTGTCGAGCGGCGAGTTCACCGACGCATATACCATCCAGGGCCGCGCCGGCCAGCGTCTCGTCATCCGCCTCAGCTCGACGGCCTTCGACGCCTACCTGCTGATGCGCGGGCCGTCCGATTTCTCGCAGGACAACGACGACGCCGCGCAGGGATCGAATGACGCCCAGCTCGACGTGCGCCTTCCCGTGGACGGGACCTATCGCATCGTCGCGACCAGCTACCGCTCGGGCGCGTCGGGCGATTACACCATCGAGGTGACGGAAGGCGGCGCGGCCCCATCCGGCGGCATGGCGGCGGCGCCGGGCGGCGGCACGATCACGGCGGGACAGACACAGCGCGGATCGCTCGCGCGCGGCGACGACACGTTGCGCACCGGCGAGCTCAGCGACACCTGGCGCTTCCAGGGCCGGCGCGGGCAGCGGATCAGTGTGCGCCTGGCCTCGAACGACTTCGATGCCTATCTCCTCATGCGCGGGCCGGGCGGCTTTACGGCCGACAACGATGACGACGGTTCGGAGCGCGGCAGCCACGACAGCCGCATCGACACGATCCTGCCCGCCGACGGTGACTACCGCATCCTGGCGACGTCGTACCGGTCGGGCGAGTCGGGCGGCTACACCCTCTCGCTCCAGGAAGGCAATGCGGGCACCCAGCAGCAGAGCGCCTCGCGTCCCGCGCCCGCCGCCTCCGGCCCGGCCCTCGTCCTCGGCCAGCCCGTGGCCGGGCGCCTGGAGACCGGCGACCAGCAGCTGCGCAGCGGCGAGTTCGTGGACCGCTACACCCTCCAGGGCACCAGCGGCCAGCGGCTCGAGATCCGCCTCAACGGGACCGGCTTCGATCCCTACGTGCAGATCAACGGGCCGAGCAACTTTTCCGAGTACAACGACGACGACGTCGACGGCAACGGCGGGTCCAACAGCCACCTCGTCGTCACGCTGCCGGTCGCCGGGACCTACGTCGTCTCGGCGACGAGTTACCGGCCCGGCGAGAGCGGCGCCTATCAGCTCACCGTCGCCTCGACGAGCGCCGTGGCCGCGGGCGCCGGCGCCGCGGTAGCGGCCAATCGCCTCACCGTGGGCCAGGCGGTCGATGGCGCGCTCGCGCGCGGCGACGACACGCTCCAGGACGGCGAGTTCGTGGACCGTTACCGCTTCGAGGGCCACCCCGGGCAGCGGTTCTCGATCGACCTGTCGTCGCGGGCCTTCGACAGTTACGTGCAGCTGATCTCGCCCACCGGCCGGCAGGAAGAGAACGACGACGCCGGCGCGGGGACCAGCGATGCGCGCCTCGAGACCATCCTCAATGAAGCGGGGACGTACACCGTGCTCGCGACCAGCCTCAGTCGCGGCATGGCCGGCGCCTATCGTCTCGCGCTCACGACGCTCGGGACCGGCACGCGCACCGTCGCCGCTTCCACGCCGGCGGCTCCCAGCGCGGCCGCCACGCCCGTTGGCGCGAACGCCATTGCCATGGGTGCCGCGCAGCAGGGGCGCCTCCAGCAGGGCGACCAGCGCTTGAGCAGCGGCGAGTTCGTGGACCGCTACAGCTTCGCGGGACGGCAGGGACAGGTCGTCACCGTCGAAATGACATCCACCGATATCGATCCCTACCTCCTGCTCCAGGCGCCCGGCGGCGCGCAGCAGGAGAACGACGATGCCAGCACCACCGACCGCAATGCGCGCATCACGTGGGCGCTGCCGGCCGATGGCAACTACGTCGTCATGGCCACCACGTATCGGCCGGGCGAGAGCGGCACCTATACCCTGCGGCTCAGCCAGGGCCAGCCGGTGCCGACGCCGGCGGTGGCCGCCGCCAACGCCGCGCGCATGGGCGCCTCATCCACGCAGCGGGTGTGGGCGCTGCTGGTCGGCATCTCCGATTATGGCGGCCGCGCCAACAACCTCGCGTACACCGCCGAGGATGCGCGCAAGATGGGCGAAACGCTCCAGCGCGCGGGCGTGCTCGCCGCCGGCTCGGTGGTGCTCACCGATGCCGAGGCGACCTACGACCGGGTGCGCGGCGCCTTCCAGCAGATCGCCGCGCAATCCGGTCCCGACGACGTGTTCCTCTTCTTCTATTCGGGGCACGGCACCCAGACGCGCGAAGATCCGGCCAACACGAGCGAGCCCGACCGGCGCGACGAAGCCATCGTCCTGCGCGACCGCATCGTCACCGACAACGAGATGGCGCAGTGGTTCGGCGCGGTCCATTCGCGCATGGCGATCATCGCCCTCGACGCCTGCTTCTCGGGGGGCTTCGCGCGCGACGTCGTCACCCGGCCCGGCATCATGGGGTTCTTCTCGTCGGAGGAGGACCTGACCTCGGCGGTGGCCGGCAAGTTCCAGGCGGGCGGCTATCTCTCGCACTTCCTGCGGTCGGGGCTCTCGGGCGAGGCCGACGGCGATCACAACGGCGACGTCACCGCCGGCGAGCTGTCCAGCTACGTGCACCGGATGTTCAACACCCAGGCGGCCGACATCGAAGCCGAAACGATGGAGCGCCAGCGGAACTACCAGTTCCCGGTGATCGAGCGGGGCGGCGTCAAGATCGATGATGTGGTTCTGCACGTGGGACGTTAAGGGGGAAGGGGGATGGGGGAAGGGGGAAGGGGGAGGGAATTGGATAGGTCCGGGAAATGGGAAGCTGTCGGTCCCCCTTCCCCCTTCCCCCTATCTTTGAGGGTGCCCTCCATCACCACGCCGGCGATCGTCCTGCACGTCATGCCCTACGGCGAGACGTCGGCGATCGTGCGCCTGCTCGCACGGGACCTCGGCCTCACCAGCGGCATCGCGCGGGGCACGCGACGCGCCAGGAGTCGCATCGGCTCGCGCCTGGACCTGTTCGGCGCGGGGGACGTAACGCTCCTCGTCAAGGCGCACCGTGATCTCCATCCCCTCACGCACTTCGAGTTGACGAGCGCCCATGGAGGGCTCGCCGCCGACGTCGAACGCTTTGCGTCGGCGTCGGCGCTCTGCGAGCTCGCCCTCAAGTGCGCGCCGGCCGATCCCCAGCCCGCGGCCTACGATGCGGCGAGCGCCGGACTCGATGCCCTCGAGAACGCGCCGGCCGACATCGTCCCGGCCGTCGCCCTGCTCGCTTGCTGGGGGCTGGTCGTCGCGCTGGGCTTCTCGCCGGTGCTCGATCGCTGCGTGGTGTGCGGCGAGCCGGTCCGCGGCGGCGTCGCCTTCTCGCCGGCGCAAGGCGGGGCGCTCTGCCCGGTGCACCGGCGCGGGATGCTGACGTCGCGGTTGCCTGACGATGCCGCCGCGGCGCTCCAGTCGTTCGTGCACGGGCAGCTACCCGGGGCGGCGCTCGATGCCCGCCATGCCGCGGCGCACCGGCGGCTGCTGCTGTCGTTCATCCGCTATCACCTCGCCGAGAACCGGGCGCTGCCCGCCATGGCCTTCTGGGATGCCGAGTCGTGGAACACCACGTCGTCATAGGCACCGCCGGCCACATCGACCACGGAAAGACGACCCTGGTCAAGGCGCTCACCGGTGTGGACACCGACCGGCTCGCCGAAGAAAAAGCGCGTGGTATCACCATCGACCTGGGCTTCGCCCCGCTGACGCTGACGACGACGGAGGGCGACCACGAGGGTCGCCCCAACAGAACCGTGGTGCACGCCAGTATCGTCGACGTGCCCGGCCACGAGGGATTCATCCGCAACATGGTCGCCGGCGCGACCGGCGTGGACCTGGCGCTGCTCGTCGTCGCCGCCGACGAGGGCATCATGCCGCAGACGCGCGAGCACTTCGCGATTCTCCATCACCTGGGCGTGCACCGCGGCGTGGTGGCGCTCACCAAGAGCGATCTCGCCCCCGATCCCGCGTGGCAGGCCATGGTGAGCGAGGAGATCCGCGAGCTCACGCGTCC
>JAYTEN010000118.1:0-6798 GCA_043735145.1 Gemmatimonadota bacterium
CTACGCGAAGTCGCTGGTCGAGGCCGGGGCGCGCTTCGTCGGGGGCTGCTGCGGCACCACGCCCGAGCACATCCGCTCGGTCGCGTCGTTCGTGCAGAGCGTGTCGCCGCGGCGGGTGTCGCGCGTGGTCGAGGCGCCCGAGGCGGGTCCCGCGGGCGTCGAGCCCGCGCCCCTGGCCACCCGCTCCAACTGGGGCCGGAAGCTGGCCGGCGGCGAGTTCCTGCGCACCGTCGAGATCGTGCCGCCCCGCGGCGTGGACGCCTCGCAGATGCTGGCCAGCGTGCGGCTGCTGAAGGCGGCGGGCGTGGACGGCGTGAACGTGCCCGACGGCCCGCGCGCGCAGAGTCGCATGGGGGCGCTGCTCACGTCGCTGCTCATCGAGCGCGAGGTCGGCATCGAGACGGTCACCCACTACTGCTGCCGCGACCGCAACCTGCTGTCGATGCTGTCGGACTTGTTAGGCGCCGCCGCGCACGGCCTGCACAACCTGCTGCTCATCACCGGCGACCCGCCCAAGATGGGGCCCTATCCGGAATCGACGGCGGTCTTCGACATTGATGCCATCGGTTTGACCAATCTGGTCAATCGGCTGAACCACGGCCTCGACCCGGGCGGCAACGCCATCGGCCAGCCGACCAGCTTCGTGATCGGTGTCGGCGTGAATCCCGCCGCGGTGGACCCCGAGCGCGAGCTGAAGCGTTTCGCGTGGAAGGTGGACGCCGGCGCCGAGTACGCAATCACCCAGCCGGTCTTCGATCCCGACCAGCTCGAGCGCTTCCTCCGCAGCGTGGAGGCGTTCCGGATCCCCATCATCGCCGGCATCTGGCCGCTGGTGTCGCTGCGCAACGCGGAGTTCCTCGCCAACGAGGTGCCCGGCGTGTCGGTGCCCGACGAGGTGATCCGGCGCATGGGTGCCGCCCAGGGCAAGGGGAAGGAAGCCGCCCTCGCCGAGGGGGTGCAGATCGCCCGCGAGATGCTCGAGCGGGTGCGGCCGATGGTCCAGGGCGCCCAGGTCAGCGCCCCGTTCGGGCGGGTCCCCATCGCCCTCGAAGTGTTCGGACCCACGGCCTGAGCTC
Source organism: Gemmatimonadota bacterium (assembly GCA_043735145.1). Classification (GTDB taxonomy): domain Bacteria; phylum Gemmatimonadota; class Gemmatimonadetes; order Gemmatimonadales; family JACORV01; genus DASXPG01. The sequence goes on from JAYTEN010000118.1 coordinate 1,077, forward strand.
GACGGGTCGGCCACAAGGGCCGCCCCCTGCGCGCAGCTTCTTGCACGAATCGACGCAGTCCGCTGCGGACCATCTTGCCGCATGCCCCTCTGCCACGCACCTTACAGGCTTGCAGACTTTTATGGCACAAGCACTTAGTCGTTTCTCCGGACGCGGCTGCGCCGGGGAATGAAGCTTGCTCCCTTGGCTGCCGGACCACGTTGAGGGTGATGCCATCGTTGACCGCCAGCATACCGGCACCCGGCCGGCAATCGCCGGGATTCTCGCTGATCGAAGCGATCATGGTGCTGCTGATCATCGCCACCGTGGTCGGGGCGTTGACGCCGTCCGTGATCCGGCAGATCACGCACGGCCGGATCAACCGCGCGGCCAGCGTGATCGCGGCCGATTTCTACCTCGCGCAGTCCACCGCCGCGCGCACCCGCAAGCCGGTTTCGATGACCGTCGATTCGACCGCGAAGACGGTGACGGTCATCGACACGCAGACCGGCACCTCGCTCTACACGCGGCAGTTCGGCAGCTCGAGCGAATTCAAGCTCCAGGGCCTGGCCGGCGTGCCGGCCTCGATCGTGGTGTTTCCGAGCGGCATGCTGAGCGCGGCGGTGGCGGTCTCGGTGGGCGACGCGTCCTACCTGCGGCACATCAACGTGTCGCGCGCGGGGCAGGTCCGGATCCAGTGACGCGCGCGCCGCGCGGCTTCTCGCTCGTCGAGGTCGTGATCAGCCTGGTGATTTTTTCCGGCGTCATCCTGGTTCTCGCCGGGCTCGCCTTCCAGGTCGCGAAGAACAGCACCAAGGCCACCGACCAGGCCCTCGTGATGAGCACGCTGCTCGCCAAGGTGGACCGCGCCGCGATGGTGCCCTTCGACAGCCTGTCGATCATCGCCGGCTGCGACACCACGTTTTCGGGCACCGTGCAGGTGCGCGCCTGCACCCGCGTCACGGCGCTCACCGCGAAACTCGACTCGGTGCGCATCGACGTGCAGACCACGATCGCCGGGACGCGCCCCGATACCATCTTCATGCGCCGGGCCAAGTCGCCGGTGCCGCTCCCGCTGCGATGACCGGGCGCCGCGGCTTCTCCCTGCCCGAGCTGCTCGTCGCGCTGGTGATCGCGGGCATCATCGGCGTCGCGCTCACCAAGCTGGTGATCAACCAGGCCCGCTTCGTGGCTACCCAGGACGGCATGCGCGGAGCGCGCTCCGGCGCGCGCTCGGCGATGAACCTGCTGACCTTCGAGCTGCGCCAGGTGTCGTGGGGCGGCGTCGTCGCGGCAACCGGCGATTCGATCGACGTGCGCGTGCCGTATGCCTTCGGCATGGTATGCGGCTACACCGCGGGCCAGACGATCCTCACGCTGATCCCGCCCGACTCGACGAGCTACGTGGGCTCGGGCCCGACGACCAGCGGATATGCCTGGCAGAACGCGTCGGGGTCGTGGATCTTCGTCGAGCCCGCGACGCGCAGCGGCGGCAGCACCGCGAGCTGCTACACCGCCACGCCCGCGGTCACGGTGCTCTATTCGCCGGGCGGCCTCGCGTGGGGCGTGCAGGTCACCGGCACCGCGGCCCCGGTGGGCAGCCTCGTCTATCTCTACCAGAAGGTGCGTTACGCCTTCGCCCCCTCGGCGGCGATGGCCGGGCGCACCGCGCTCTGGCGCACCACCCTTGCCAACAACACGCGCGAGGAGCTGGTCGCGCCGTTCGACAGCACGTCGAAGTTCTATTTTCTCACCGGGTCGATGCTCACGCCGACGGCCACGGTGCCGGCGGTGCTCGACTCGATCCGCGGGCTGCGCCTCAAGCTCAACGCCCAGAGCGAGAACGCGCCGCAGGGGCGCACCGCGCCGCTGCTGTTCCGTGTCACCGCCGACCTGGTCTTCCGCAATCATGAATCCTGACATGCCCGCCCCGCGCCACCTCCGCGGCTTCATCCTGCCCACGTCGCTGCTGGTGCTGACGCTGCTGACGGTCATGCTGACGGCCGCCTTCGTCCTCGTCGCCGCCGAGTTCCGGTCGACCGACAATGCCGCCGCCGGCACCCGGGCCCTCGCGCTCGCGCAGGCCGGCCTGCAGAGCTACTTCAGCTCCAATCACGGCCTCAAGGCGACGAACAGCAACGACTCGGTGCGCTACACCTTCAGCACCGGCTACGCCGACGTCGTCGCAAGGAAGATGCTCGGCGACACCGCCGGCACCACCACCTGGGTGGTGCGCTCGGCGGCCACGACGACCGACCCCCTGCTGCGCGGCCAGGTCACCGCGCGGCGCACCGTCGCACAGATGGCATTCCTCAATCCCAGCGCGCTGCCCATGCGCGCCGCGATCATCGCGCTGAACGGCGTGAACCTCACCGGCACCGGCCAGAATCCCATCAGCGGGAACAACACCAATACCGCCGCGTGCTCCAACGCGCCCGCAGGAAACGCGGCCAACATCGCCGACCTCACCACGGTCCCCGGCGGATACACGGCCAGTAACGGGCAGCCCGCGACGCCAGAGTATCTCGCCAGTGTCGCCGCGGTCTACGACTCGACCCACATCGACTGGGCCGCCGTCGTCTCGGGCAGCTTCAACCCCGACTACGTGATCCCGGGCGGATCGCTCCCCGCCGTGGGCAACAACACCTGGCTGGTCGGCTACGTGACCGGCGACATCACCATTCCCGCGTCGGTCAACTCGGCGCGCCAGGGCATCCTGCTCGTCACCGGGAACGTGACCTTCGCCGACAACGCGGTGTGGAACGGGATCATCCTCGCCGGCGGATTTATCCAGGGCGCGAGCACCACCGCGTCGTGGAACATCGGCGGCTTCGCCGTCAGCGGGCTGAACTGCGGCATCGGGGGCACCTGCCCCGCCGCCAACCAGCTCGATCGGGGGTCCCGCAACTTCAAGTGGTCCTGGTGCTACGCCCATCTCGCCGTCGATGCCATCGCCGCCATGTCGCCGCGCAAGAACACCGTGGTCGATTCCTGGGCTGGATACTGACACTCTCCTGCCGGCAGGAGTAGTTTCCAGCCATGCCCGGCCCTCTGACGGTCCTCTCCGAAGAAGAAGCGATGTTCCAGCAGGCGGTGCGCGACTTCGCCGAAGAGCAGGTGCGCCCCCTGGTCTCGAAGATGGACAACGATGGCCATCTCGACCCCGCCCTCATCAAGTCGGTCTTCGAGCTCGGCCTCATGGGCATCGAGGTCCCCGACGCCCTCGGCGGCGCCGGTGGCTCCTTCTTCATGGCGGCGCTGGCCGTCGAGGCGCTGTCGCGCGTCGATGCCGCGACCGCGATCCTCGTGGACGTGCAGAACACGCTGGTCAACAACTGCATTCTCCGCTGGGCCAATGACGAGCAGAAGCAGCGCTACTTCGCCAAGCTCACCACCGAGTGGGTCGGCGCCTACGCGCTGAGCGAGGCGGGCTCGGGCTCCGACGCCTTTGGCCTCGCCACGCGCGCCGAGCGCAAGGGCGACGCCTGGGTCCTGACCGGCACCAAGCTCTGGATCACCAACGGCGCCGAGGCATCGCTCTACGTCGTGTTCGCGAACACCGATCCGGCGCAGGGCTACAAGGGCATCACGGCGTTCCTCGTGGAGCGCAGCTTCCCGGGATTCAGCGTCGGCAAGAAGGAAGACAAGCTCGGCATCCGCGCCTCGAGCACCACCGAGCTGCTCCTCGACCACGTCGAGGTGCCGGCGGCCAACGTGCTCGGCGAGGTTGGCAAGGGCTACAAGGTGTCGATCGAGACGCTGAACGAGGGACGCATCGGCATCGGCGCGCAGATGGTCGGTGTCGCGCAGGGCGCACTCGACGCGGCGACGAAGTACGTGAAGGAGCGCAAGCAGTTCGGCAAGGCGATCGGCGAATTCCAGGCGATCCAGTTCCAGATCGCGCAGGCCGCCACCGAGCTGGAGGCGGCGCGCCTCATGGTCTACAACGCCGCGCGGCTCAAGGACTCCGGCATGCCCTTCACCCAGCAGGCCGCGATGGCCAAGCTCTTCAGCTCGCAGGTCGCCGAGCGGGTGACGTCGGTGAGCCTGGAGCTGTTCGGCGGGTACGGCTACACGAAGGAATATCCGGTGGAGAAGTTCTACCGCGACGCCAAGATCGGCACCATCTACGAAGGCACCTCGAACATGCAGCTCCAGACCATCGCGAAGCTGCTCCTGAAATAGGTGCGTAGTGCGTAGTGCGTAGTGCGTAGTGCGTAGTCCTCTAAACCCCGGCCCTGCCAGGGGCATCCTATCCATGTGCCAGCCACGTTGAGCGCGCCCGTGGTCCAGCCTGATTCGGCTGCCGCCGTCCAGCGCGCCCAGGCGGGCGACGCTGACGCCTTCGAGGCCGTGTATCGGGAGCACGCGGGCCGCGTCTACGCGCTCTGCCTGCGCATGACCGCCGATGCGGCCGCTGCCACGGAGCTGACCCAGGACGTGTTCGTGCGCGCCTGGGAAAAGCTCGAGTCGTTCCGCGGCGAGAGCGCCTTCGGCAGCTGGCTGCACCGGCTCGCCGTAAACGTCGTCCTGATGGCGCGACGCACCGCCGACCGGCGCGGCGAAGACGAGTTGTCCGACGACGAGGCGTCAGGGCCAGCGCCCGCGACGACGCCGCGCGATCACGCGCTCGTCATGGATCTCGAAGCCGCCATCGCCTCACTGCCGCCGATGGCCCGGCAAGTGCTGGTGCTCCACGACATCGAGGGCTACGAGCACGCCGAAATCGGCGCCATGCTCGGCATCGCCGAAGGCACCTGCAAGGCACACTGTTTCCGGGCGCGCCGTCTGCTCAGGGAGAGGCTGAACCGATGAACGAGCACGACGACATGCAACTGAAGCGCGACCTCGATGCGCTGCCGCGTGAGATCGCGCCACCGGCGGATCTGTGGCCGGGCGTGCGGGGAAGACTGCGGGACAGGGGGACGGTGGGACACCGGGACGGGACAGACCGTCGCCCTGTCCCCCTGTCCCGCCGTCCCACTCTGCGAGTGGCTGCCCTCCTCGCACTACTCGGACTATCAGCCGGCGCGCTGATGATCAGCCGCCAACGCGCCGCGACGTGGCGCGTCGTGGGTCGTGATTCGTCAGGCACGCTCCGCCCGGGCGAGTACCTCGCCACCGGCGGCACCGCGCGCATCCTGACGGTAGGCACCATCGGCCGGGTCGAAGCCGATACCGCGACGCGCCTGCATCTCGTCAGGGCGAGCGCGACGGAGCAGCGCATGGCGCTCGATCGCGGGACGATTCGCGCGACAATCAGCGCGCCGCCGCGCCTGTTCATCGTGGAGACGCCATCGGGGACGGCCGCGGACATGGGGTGCGCCTATACCCTCACCGTGGACAGTGGCGGCAACAGCCGGCTCGCCGTTACGGCGGGCTGGGTATCGTTCGAGGATCGCGGGGTCACGTCACTGATCCCCGCGGGCATGACCGCGCTGGCGCGCCGGGGCGCCGGCATCGGGACTCCCGTGATGGACGACGCCTCCGATTCGCTGCGCGGCGCCGTGACGGCCTGGGATACCACGCGCTCCGATTCGGCGCTCAGCGGCGTGCTGCGCGGCGCCCGCACCCGCGACGCTGTGACGCTCTGGCACATGGTGCAGCGCGGCGAAGGGGCGCAGCGAGGGCGGATCGTCACGAAACTGGTTGCGATGGTACCGCTGCCTGACGGCGTCACCCGCGCGGCGATCGACCGCGCCAACCCGCGCGCCATGGAGCTATACTGGATCGCGCTGCCCGG
>JAYTEN010000119.1:0-2205 GCA_043735145.1 Gemmatimonadota bacterium
GCGATCATCACCACGCAGGTCAACGACGCGGAGACTGGCGCTCCGGTGCCGAATCCCAAGGCGCGGATCGGCGACCTGCAGGCGGGAAATGGCACCCCAAGCGGAAGCATGGTCATCGCGCCGGCGCCGGCCAAAGGCACCGAGATCCTCATCTGCGCCAAGGACTACGCCTCGACCACGATCAAGTCGGGCGCGGCGAACGTCACCGTGACGCTGAAGAAGCAGCCCGGCTCGGACTGCCCGCCGCTTCCGTCGCCGAGCGCCGCGCCGACGCCGGTCGGCCAGACGCCCGCGCCGAGCCCAGCGGTGTCTCCAGCGCCCACGCCGTCCCCTTCCCCCAGCCAATAGCGCCACCGCGAAACTGCTTCTGGTCGGCCTGCGTGGCCATCGGGGTCGCGTCATGCGTTCTGAGGGGTAGCGGACTAAGCCAAACGACGTAGGATGCCATGACGTCGTTGAGCTTCGGCTCCGGTCTGTTGAGAAGGGGAATCGCACGTGAGGAAGCCCATCGCGGTCCAGCTCGTCATCATCGCGCTCATCCTGACCCTGGCGCTCGTGCCGAGCGCGCCCGCGGCAGCCGGTGGTCCGGCGATCGATGGCGCGACCGTCTCGCCCGGTGCGGACACCAACAGCGCCATCGTCCAGCTTGCCGGCGCGCCGCTCTCGACCGACGCCCGCACGAAGCCCGCGCCGGGCAAGAAGATCGACTTCGACAACAGCACCGTGAAGTCGTATCGCGCGCAGCTCGCGGCGTTCCGCAACGACTTCAAGCAGTGGCTGCGCGTCAATGCGCCGGCGGCGCGGGTCACCGGCGAGTACGACATCGCGCTGAACGCCGTGGCGGTCGAGCTGAACGGCACTGCGCTCAGCACGCTGCAGGCGGCGCCACAGGTCACCGCCGCGCAGTACCAGCTTGGCTACACGCCGCTGAACACCGACCCGGATCTCTCGCTCATCTCGGCCACCCAGGCCTGGGGCGCGCGCGGCGGCGCGGGCGCGGGCGTGAAGGCCGACGGCACTCGGGTGTTGGTCGGCATCATCGACACCGGTATCGACATCAGCCACCCCTGCTTCGCCGACGCCGGCTACGCCGCGCCGACCGGATTCCCGGCGGGCACGCTCAGCTTCACCAATAACAAGGTCATCGTCGCCAAGGTCTTCAACAACCACGCGAAGCTCGCGGGCTACACCCCCGCGGCGATCCAGGAGCACGGCACCCACGTCGCCGGGACGGTGGGCTGTGACTACGGCCTCACCAACACCACGACGACGGTGAACGGCGTGACCGTGGATTACGGGGTGCTCGGCGTCGCGCCGGGCGTCCAGCTCGGCAACTACAACGTCTTCCCGGGGCCGGTCGGCAACGCCCGCTCGGAGGACATCCTCAACGCCCTTGAGGCGGCGTACGCCGACGGCATGGACGTGGTGAACCTGAGCCTCGGGGGCGGGGCCAACGGCGCCCGGGACCTGCTGACCCAGGCGATCGACTCTCTCGACGTCGCGGGCATGATCTCGGCGGTCGCCGCCGGGAACGAGGGCCCCGGCCACTACACCGTGTCCTCGCCGGGATCCGCCGCCCGCGCCCTCACTGCTGGCGCGAGCACTGTCGGCCACTTCATCGGCTCGCCGGTCACCGTCGGGTCGACGACCTACGGTGCGGCGGCCGGAGACTTCCCGACCGGCGCCGCCAGTGGGCCGCTCGGCGTGGTCCTCTCCGGATCTGCGCTGAGCACGGCTTGCGCTGCGCTCCCGGCGGGGAGCCTGACCGCCAAGATCGCGCTCATCTCGCGCGGCACCTGCAGTTTCTCGACCAAGATCCGCAACGCCGAGACCGCCGGCGCGGTCGCCACACTGGTCGTGAACAACGCCAACGGTGATCCGGTCGCGATGGGATCGGACGGCAGCGCGAACCAGCCGACGAAGCCGGCCTACATGGTCAGCCTGGCGAACAAGACCGCGCTCATGGCGGCCGACGGAAAGCCGACCACGATCAGCCCGATCAAGAAGTACTTCCGCACCGCGAACTCCAACTTCATGGCGAACTTCTCCAGCCAGGGACCGACCGACGTCGATTACCGGGTGAAGCCGGACGTCGTCGCGCCGGGGGTGAACGTGCTCAGCTCGATCCCTGCGGCGTACTGCGCCGCCCCGCCCTGCTGGGCCTTCTTCCAGGGCACCTCGATGGCGACCCCGCATCTGGCCGGC
>JAYTEN010000120.1:0-12073 GCA_043735145.1 Gemmatimonadota bacterium
GCGTATGTCATCTATCTCCCTGCATCCCCTGCATATCGTATCAAATCCTTCACCCCCGCCTCGGCAAATCCCTTCAACCGCAGCCCGCACGCATCACACACTCCGCACGCGACGCCGTCGGGCGACGGATCGTAGCAGCTCGACGTCAGCGCAAAATCGACGCCCAGCGCGGCACCGCGCTCGATGATCTCGCGCTTCGACAGCGCCAGCAGCGGCGCATGGATCGTGAGGCGTGCCCCTTCGACGCCGGCCCTGGTCGCGAGATCCGCCATCCGCTGGAACGCGGCGATGTATTCGGGGCGGCAGTCGGGATAGCCGCTGTAGTCGAGCGCGTTCACGCCGATGAAGATGTCACTCGCCCCCAGCGTCTCGGCCCACGCCAGCGCGAAGGACAGGAAGATCGTATTGCGCGCCGGCACGTAGGTGACGGGGATGCCCGACGCCATGTCGCGCGCGTCGCGGTGCTTCGGCACGGCGATGTCGGCCGTGAGCGCCGAGCCGCCGAAGCGGCGGAGGTCGAAGTCCACCGCGGCGTGCCGGGCCGCGCCCATGTGTTGCGCGATGCGCCGCGCCGCCTCGAGCTCCTGGACGTGCCGCTGCCCGTACGCGAACGACAGCGCGTAGCACTCGAAGCCTTCAGATTGCGCGATGGCCAGGGTGGTCGTCGAATCGAGCCCGCCGCTGAGCAGGACGACAGCCCTGGCGGGGTTCGTGATGGTCATGACGCGTCAGGGTTCGACCCGGATCCCCCTCACGAAGTATGGCGTGTCGCCGAAGCAGCTCGTGGGGACGCCGCGGTGCTCCTGGTAGCTGAGCACCACGCGCTTGCCGAGGCCGGCGTTCACCAGCGCGGCAATGCTGTCGCTGCGCACGCTGAAATACCAGACCGACGGCGCGACCCCGGGGGCGGTCGGCTGCATCAGCTCGCCTTCCCAGGTTTTGCAGAGCCAGCCCTTGTGCGAAAACTTCTGGAGCGTGCCGGCGCGATCGCCTTCGGAGTAGCTCCAGTGCAGCGCGACGGCGCCATAGAGCGTGACGGCCAGGATCGGGGCCAGCACGATCGCGACGAGGATGATCTTCCAGTGGTGCCACCAGCGGGGGCGCCGGGGCGGCGGCGCTGGCGGCGGCGGTACCTCGGCAGCGGGCTCGGTCATCCCCAAAAGTAACGCACCGTATCGGCCTTCGTAGGGGCGGCCCTTGTGGCCGCCCGCCCCGACCCCCCGCGGATCTGCTGCCACCCATGCAAAAATGCACGACAATGCATTACATTGTACTGCATGGACAGCCAACTCACCCTCCGGCTCCCCCGGGAGCTCGCCCGCGAACTTTCCCGCCGCGCCCGGGCGCGCGGCGTCGCCAAGTCCCAGCTCGTCCGGGAGGCGGTGGCCCGGTATATCAGCGAGCCCGAGCCGCTCACCGACGCTGACTTCCTGTCCCGCGTGACGTCGTTCATCGGGAGCCTCGAGGGTGACCAGAAGGCAATGGCCGCGGACCCGATCGCGCGGCGGATGCACGACCACAACTTCCGCGACTGAGATGGTCGCCGCGCGCGATGTCCTCCTCGATGCGGGCCCGCTGATCGCCATCCTCGACGCCCGCGACCAGTGGCACGCCGCGGCGGCGGGTGTCGGCGCGGCGATCTTCCGGCGCTGCGTGACGAGCGAGGCCGCGGTCGTCGAGGCGACGCACATGATCGCCCGGCGGCGGGCCGACCCGGCGGTGGTGCTGGAATTCCTGGTGGGGCTGGATATCCCGATCGTGGCCCTGCACCGGCCGCTGCACGAGGCGTGCATCGCGCTGATGCGTCGGTATGCGGCGGTGCCGATGGATTACGCCGACGCGACCCTGGTCGCGCTGGCCGAGCGGCTGGGCATCCGGCAGGTGTTCACCTTCGATCGGCGCGGCTTCCGGCAATACCGCGGGGCGACGGGCCGCGCCCCCTTCACTATCATCCCCGCGCCGTGAAGCTACTCGAACAAATCTCGCAGGGGCGGCCCTTGTGGCCGCCCTCTCGAACTCGAACGAATCTCGTAAGGGCGGCCCTTGTGGCCGCCCTCGTGAACCTACGCCAGCGCCTGGAGCCGCTCCACCAGCACCGCCGCGCTCGGCACCCGGTCGGCGGCCTGCTTGGCCAGCAGCTGCGCCACGAGCTCGTCGAGGCCCGCCGGCACGCCGGGAACCAGCTCGCTGACCCGGCGCGCGGGTTCGGTCAGCACCTTGCTGAAGAGGCCCATGACCGTCGGTGAGCTGAGCGGCAGCTCCCCCGTCAGGATCTCGAACAGGACCACGCCCACGGCGTAGAGGTCGGCCCGCGCGTCGACTGCTTCGCCGGTGAGCTGCTCGGGCGACATGTACATCGGCGTGCCGACGATCATCCCGTCCTGCGTGTGAGTGGCGGTGCTCTCGATGAGCCGCGCCACGCCGAAGTCCATCACCTTCAGCACGCCGGCGTCGTCGAGCAGCAGGTTCTGGGGCTTGAGGTCCCGGTGCATCACGCCCATCCCGTGCGCCACCACCAGCGATTCGGCCAGCTGCACGCCGATCGCCAGGGCCGGCTCGACCTCGAGCTTCCCCCGCACGTCGAGCAGCTCCCGCACCGTGAGCCCCTCGACGTATTCCATCGTGAGGTACCAGAGCCCGTCGCATTCGCCGAAGTCGTGCGTCCGGACGACGTTGCGGTGTGTGATGCGGCGCGTCAGCCGCACCTCGTCCTTGAAGCGCTCGCGCGAGTCGTCGTCGCGCACGAACTCGGGCCGCAACATCTTGATCGCGACCATGTCGCCGAGCTCGCTGTCGCGCGCCTTGTAGACGGTGCCCATGCCGCCGCGGCCCAGCACCGCCACGATGGTGTAGCGCCCCGCGAACGTCTCCCCGGTGCGGAGCTTGTCATCGGCTTCGGCCACCGCGTGGTCCGCCGTCATGCGCGCCACGCCGATCTCGCCGCGCAGCAGGTCGAGCCGCCCGCGCAGCCGGCGCTCCCGCTCGCCGACTTCTGTCGCCATGCGGTCCATCACCCGCGCCAGCCGGCCCACCGCGTCCGCGCGCTGCGCCACCTCGCCCAGCTGGCCCGAGCGGTACACTCCCGACTCCACCGCGCTCGCCGCATCGGTCACCACGCCTAACGCGCGCACCAGGTCGCGCTCCTGGTCGCGGAACCGCTTCTCCGCCAGCGACGCGGCGAGCCGCGCGCGCAGGATCACCGGCTCGAACGGCTTGGGGAGATAGTCCACCGCGCCCGCCTGGATGCAGCGCGCGATCGCCGTGAGGTCGTCGAGCGCCGAGATCATGATGACCGGCACGTCGCGCGTGGCGGGATCGGCCTTGAGCCGCTCCAGCACCGCGAGGCCGTCGAGGTCGGGCATCAGCACGTCGAGCAGCACGACGTCCACCGATTCGCGGGCCGCCACGGCCAGCGCCTCGTGGCCTCCCGTCGCCAGGATCACACCGTATCCCTCGCGTTGGAGCCGGCGCTCGAGGAGCGCGCGATTGCCCTCCTCGTCGTCGACGACCAGCACCCGGGCTTTCCCTTCGCTGGCCTTTCCCGTCCCCGGTCCCCGGTCCCCGGTCCCCGCGGTTTTCGGAACCAGCCTTTCGGCCGCAACCTGGATCCGATGCAGGTCTTCGACGTAGGTCGCGGTCGGCGCCTCGCCGGTGATCGCGAGCAGCGCGCGCACCGCGTCCACGATCCGGTGCTGCGGCTCCTCGAGCCGCGCGTAAAGGCCGGTCAGCTCGCCCGGCTCGATCGCGTCGCGCGTCGGGGCCAGCACCAGGCTGATGGCCTTGAGCGCGTCGCGCGCCGCCTGGAGGGTGCGATTGAGCGCGGCGCGCTGCTCCTCGTGCGCCGGGCCGGTGAGGTCCTCGAGCAGCATCTCGGCGTAGCCGACGATGTGGTTGACCGGGGTGCGCAGGTCGTGGCGCAGCGCCGCGACGGGATTGCTGCCGGGAGCGGAATGGCTCACTTCGTCTCCGGTGGCAGCAGCGCCGCCATCTTGCCTAACAAGCGCTCCAGCTCGATCGGCTTGGTGTCGTAGTCGTTGCAGCCCGCCTCGAGCGCCTTGTCGCGGTCGCCCGCCATGGCGTGCGCCGTCAGGGCGATGATCGGCACCGTCTTCGTCTCGGGCAACGCGCGCAGCTGCCGCGTCGCTTCCCAGCCGTCGATTTCCGGCAGGCTCATGTCCATCAGGATGAGGTCGTACTTGCCGGCGCGCCCCATCTCGACGCCGATGCGGCCGTCCACCGCCATCTCGACCTCGAATCCCTTGCGCAGCAAGCGCCGCGACAGCATGTCGCGATTCATCTCGTTGTCCTCGACCAGCAGTATTCTCGGCACCTGGCGCCTCACAGATCGTGGAGGGGCGGCCCTTGTGGCCGCCCCGGGATTTCTACGCCGGGGCGCCCGCCACGGCCGGCAACGTCAACGTAAACGTCGAGCCCTCGCCGGGCGTGCTTTCCACCCGCACGTCGCCACCCATCAGCTCGCTGAAGCGCCGCGTAATCGCGAGACCCAGGCCGGTGCCCCCGTACTTGCTGGCCGTGGACGCCTCGGCCTGCGAGAAGGCCTGGAACAGCCGCCCCATCTGCGCCGGCGTCATCCCGATCCCGGTGTCGCGCACCTGGAAGGATACCATCTCGCCGCCATTCGACCCCGCTCGGCCGACGCGGAGCGTGATCGTCCCCGACTCGGTGAACTTCGACGCATTCGAAAGCAGGTTCAGCAGCATCTGCATGAGCTTGGTGCGGTCCGTGTGCATGTGACCGGCCGCGGCCGCGCCCTCGACGACGAGGCGGTTGGCGCGCCGCTCCACCATGGGCCCCACCGTGGACGACACCTGCTCGAGCAGCGGGCCCAGGGCAAAGTCCTCGCAGTGAATCTCCATCTTGCCGGCCTCGATCTTCGAGAGGTCGAGGATGTCGTTGATCAGCGCCAGCAACAGCCGCCCCGATGCCTCGATCCGGCCCAGGTCGGGCGCCAGCTGCGGCACGCCGAGGTCCTCGATCTCTTCCTTCAGCAGCTCGCTGTACCCGATGATCGCATTGAGCGGCGTGCGCAGCTCGTGGCTCACGCTGGCGAGGAAGTGGCTCTTGGCGCGGCTCGCTTCTTCCGCCTCGCGGCGCGCCGCCGTCAGCGCGGTGATGTCGTGGTACAGCGCCATCAGCCCGAGCCGCTTGCCTCCGACGATCACCGGCACGCCGAGGACTTCGACATCCACCAGTGATCCGCTGCGATGCCGGCGCTGCGAGATCACCTTGACGGGCCGCCGCTCCAGCGCCTGCTCGGTGTAGCGCACCGCCTCCTGGCGCGTCGCCTCGGTGGTGATCAGGTCGTCGAGATTCTTCCCCAGCACGTCGGCCTGCGCGTACCCGTACAGCAGCTCGAAGGCCGGGTTGCACGCCACCACGTTGTGGTGCTCGTCGAGCGTGACGATGGCGACGGGGTTGTTGTCCACCAGCTCCTGGAAATACTGCCGCTGGTGCTGCGCCTCGGTAAAGAGCCGCGCATTCTCGATCGCGATCGCCGCCTGGGGCGCGAACAGGTTGATGAGGCGCAGGTCGTTGGCCCCGAACTGGCGGTGCGGGTCCTTGTCCATGAACGCGATCGCGCCGACGAGGTGCCCGCCGATGAGCAGCGGCGCGACCATCACCGCCGTGAACTCCACCGTCGCGTACTGTGCCGACCGCCCCGCCCACTCGCGATAGTTCGGGATCAGCAGCGGCTCGCGTGACCGGGCGGCAAATCCCATCGCGCCCTCGTCCAGCTTCATGCGTGTGCCGGTCGTGTCCTTCCGGCCCATGTTGTGGCTGGCGACGATCTCCAGCTCCTCCTGCGCCGCGTCATAGATCGCCAGCTCGCCATGGCTTACGCCGAGCAGGCGCATCGCCCGCTCCAGCACCGCCTGGAGCACCGTCGCCAGGTCGAGCCGGCCCGCGAGATCCGCCATCGTGGCCCGCAGCGCCTCCTGCTCGTTCGCCCGCTCCCGCTCGGCGGTGTAGAGGCGCGCGTTCTCGATCGCGACCGCGGCCTGCGGCGCGAACATCGTCAGCAGGCGCAGGTCCGACTCGCCGAACTGCCGGCCCGGATCGGAGTGCACGCTCGCGATGGCGCCCACGAGCCGCGGCCCGATCATCAGCGGCGCCGCCATCACCGACTGCACCGTGGTCTGGCCGTACTTTCCCGAGCGGCCCTCCCAGTCCTGGTAGCGCGGAATGATGAGCGGCTCGTGCGTCTGCACCACGCGGCCCATCGCGCCCTCGCCCGGCGCCATGCGGGTCCCGACGGCGTTGGTCTCCATGTGGAGGCTGGCCGCGATCACCAGCTGGCCGCGCTCCTCGTCGAAGATCGCCAGCTCGCCGCCCGTCACGCCGAGGAGCGTGACGGCGCGCGTGAGCACCGCCTGGAGCAGCGTGGACAGCTCGAGCTGACCCGAGAGGTCGGAGAGCGATTCGAGCAGCGCCTCCTGTTCCGCGGCCCGCTGGCGCACCGCCGCGAGCAGCCGCACGCGGCCGATCGCGAGGCCCGCCTGGTTGCCGGCGGCGGCGAGGATCCGGAGGTCCTCGTCGTTGAAGGCGTTAGGCCGGTTGCTCTCCACCACCAGCACGCCGATCAGCTCGCGGTTCGCGAGGATCGGCACGTCCACCTCCGAGCCCTCATTGCGGGTCGGGAGGTAGCGCGTCTCCTGGGTGACGCGCGGCGTGTAGTGGAGCTTCCCGTCGAGCAGCGGCCGCTCGCTGAGGCCGGTGCCGGGCTGGATGCGCAGGCCCGCGGGCACCGTCGTCCGCCCCGCGCTCGCGACCAGCACCCGCTCGCCGGTGGCGTGGTCCACCAGCAGCACTGCCACGTAGTCGTAGCCCAGCGCCTCGTCGAACAGGCCCGTCGCGATCGCGCGGCACACGTCCAGCTCGCTGTCGCCCGCGGCGATGCTCGTCCCCAGCCGCAGCAGCGCGTCCTGGCGCGTCCCGGGCACCTTCTTCACCTTCTTCACCTTCTTCACCTTCTTCACCTTCTTTTTCATTCGACCGTAATCCTCGCCGGCACCGCCTCGCTGATGCTGGCCAGCACCGCCTCGAGCAGCAGGTTGCCCTCGATCGGCTTCGTTAGGTGATCGCTCGCGCCGAGCGCGAACGCCGCGTTGCGGTCGTCCACGATCGTCACGACGAGCACCGGAATCGCCGCAAGGCCGGCATCGGCCTTGAGCGCCGCGAGCACACCGTACCCGTCGATGCCCGGCATCATGATGTCGAGCGTGATGACGTCGGGCCGGTGGTCGCGCGCCAGCCGCAGGCCCGACGCGCCGTCTTCCGCCTCGATGACGCGGAAATGGTCGCGCGCCAGGATGCGCGCGATGAGGCCGCGCGAGGCCGGGTCGTCGTCGATGACCAGCACGGTGCCGATGGCGTCATGCGCCGCGGCTTCGGCCGGCGCCGGCGGCGCATCGCCCGCGTTCCGGGTCACCACGGGGAGCCTCACCTCGAAGGTCGAGCCGATGCCGGGCTCGCTGGAGACGGTCACCGTGCCGCCCAGCATCTCGCAGAACTTCCGGCTGATCGCGAGCCCCAGCCCGGTGCCGCCGTACTTGCTGGCGGTGGACACCTCGGCCTGCGCGAAGGCCTCGAACAGCTTCCCCATCTGCGCGGCCGTCATGCCGATCCCGGTGTCGCGCACGCGGAGCACCAGCCACTCCGCGCCGGCGTCGTCGGCCACCCGCTCCGCTTCGAGCTTGATGACACCACTTTCGGTGAACTTGATGGCGTTCGACAACAGGTTCAGCAGCACCTGCCGCACCCGCGTCGCGTCCGAGCGCACGGTGCCGAGGTTCGCGGCCCACGTCGCCTCGATCCGGTTCTCGCGCTGTTCGGCGAGCGGCCGCACCGTATCGAGCACGGGCGACAGCGCCTCGCGCACGTCGAAGGCCTCGAGATAGAGATCCATCCTGCCGGCTTCGATCTTCGACAGGTCCAGCACGTCGTTGATGAGGCCGAGCAGGTGCCGGCCCGCCGCGTGGATGCGGCGCAGGTCGGGCAGCAGCTGATCCTGGCCGGCCGTCGCCGCGTCCTCCAGCACCATCTCGCTGTAGCCGAGGATCGCGTTCAACGGCGTGCGCAGCTCGTGGCTCATGCTGGCGAGGAACTGGCTCTTGGAGCGGTTCGCGTCTTCGGCGGCGCGCCGCGCGCGATAGACCTCGGTCACGTCATGGTAGAGCGCCATCATGCCGACGCGCGCGCCGCGCACCAGCACCGGGATCGAGAACACCTCCACGTCCACCAGCGAGCCATCCTTCCGCCGGCGCTGGCCGGTGCCGCGCGAGAACTGGCCCGCTTCCGCCGCGCGCGAATATCCGCGCGCCTCAGCCAGCGTTTCGGGCGTGCTGACCAGCTCGTCGAGGTCCAGTCCCGTCACCTCCGCCGCGGCGTATCCGAACAGCACCTCGAAGGCCGGATTGCACGAGGAGATGCGGCCCTCGTAATCCACGCTCACGATGGCGACGGGATTGTTGAGCACCAGGCTCTCGAAGTACCGCTGCGCATTGGAGTAGAGTCGCGCGTTCTCGATCGCCACCGCCGCCTGCGGCGCGAACATCATCAACCGGCGCATGTCGGCCTCGCCGAACACGTGGCTGGCGTCCGAATGCACGCTGGCGATGGCGCCGACGAGGCGGTTGCCGATCAGCAGCGGCGCGGCCATCACCGACTGCACGCTGCTCTGCTCGTACTTGGCCGAGTGGCCGGCCCACTCCTGGTAGCGCGGGATGATCAGCGGCTCGTGCGTCTTGCCCACCGTCCCCATGGCGCCCTCGCCGAGCCCCATGCGCACGCCGACCGCGTTGGTCTCCATGCGGTAGCTGGCCGCGATCACCAGCTCCTGCGTCTCTTCCTCATAGATCGCCAGCTCGCCGCCGTCCACCTTGAGCAGGCTGACGGCGCGCTCGAGCGCCGACTGGAGCAGCGGCGCCAGCTCCAGCTCGCCGGAGAGGTCGGCCATCGTGTCGAGCAGCGCCTGCTGCTCGGTGGCGCGCTCCCGCTCGGCGCTGTAGAGACGCGCATTCTCGATGGCGATCGCGGCCTGCGACGCGAACAGGTTGAGGAGCCGCACATCGGCGTCGCCGAACTTGCGCGCCGGATCCGAATGCACCGCCGCCAGCGCGCCCACCAGCCGCTGGCCGATGAGCAGCGGCACCACCAGCACCGACTGCACGATCGCCTGCGTGTACTGCGTCGAGCGGCCCGACCAGGCCTGGTAGTTCGGGATGATCAGCGGCTCGCGGCTCAGCGCCACGTGGCCCATCGCGCCCTCGCCGATCGCCATGCGCGTGCCGGTGGAATCGGCGCCGAGGTTGTGACTCGCCACGATCACGAGGTCGCGCGCGCTCTCCTCGTGCACCGCCAGCTCCCCGCCCGTCACCCCCAGCAGCGTCACGGCGCGCTCGAGCACCGCGTTCAGCAGCCGGTCGAGCTGCAGCTCGCCGGACAGGTCGGCGAGCGTGTCGAGCAGCGCGCGCTGCTCCGACACGCGGCGACGCTCGGACTCGAGCAGCCGCGCGCGCGCGATCGCGATGCTGGCCTGGTTGGCGGCCGCGCCAAGAATCTCGAGGTCGCCCTGGTCGAAGGCGGCCGCGCCGCCGCGGCGCACCACCAGCTCGCCGATCGCGCTCTGGTTGATGAGCAGCGGATTGCGCAGCTCGGCGGTCCCGGCGGCATCGGCGCCGAACGCGCCGGCCGAGGCGCGCAGCGCCGGCTCGAACCGGTCCGTGCCCGCGAGATAGATGCCGACGCCGTCGAACCGGAATGCGTCGTCACGCAGCGCGGCCGCCGCGCCGCGGCACACCTCGTCCTCGGACTGCGCCTCGGCGATGCGGGTGCTGAGCCGGAGCAGCGCCGAGCGCATCTGCGCGGCGGCGACCTCGGGCGTCAATCCGGCGACGGGGCGGCTCATCCGGCGTCCACGCCGGCGGGCACGGTCACCGGCAGGCGCACCGTGAAGGTGCTGCCCTTCCCCGGCTCGCTGGCAACATCGACATCGCCGCCCATCAGCCGGCACAGCCGGCGCGAAATCGCGAGCCCGAGGCCGGTGCCGCCATACCGCGCCGCGATCGAGGCGTCGGCCTGCACGAAGGCCTCGAATAGGCGCGACGCCTGCTCCATCGTCATGCCGATGCCGGTGTCGGCCACGGTGAAGACCATCCAGTCGGTGTCGCGCTTCACCTCGAGGGTGATGCGGCCCTGCTCGGTGAACTTCGACGCATTCGACAGCAGGTTGAACAGCACCTGCTTGATGCGCGTCTCGTCCGAATGCATGGCGCCGAGGTCGCCGTTGGCGCGCACCTCGAGCGTGTTGCCGCGGCGCGCGACCAGCGGCTCGACCGTTGCCGTCACCTCGTCGATCGCGAGGCGCAGCGGGAACGTCGCGGGGGTGATCTCGACCTTGCCCGCCTCGATCTTCGACAGGTCGAGCACGTCGTTGATGAGCGAGAGGAGGTGGCGGCCGGCGCCGCGGATCTTGTCGAGGTCGCCCACGAACGTCGGCAGCGAGCGGTCCTGAGCCTCTTCGCGCAGCAGCTCGCTGTAGCCGATGATGGCGTTGAGCGGCGTGCGCAGCTCGTGGCTCATGCTCGCCAGGAACTGGGTCTTGGCGAGGTCGGCGGCCTCGGCGTCCTGGCGCGCCTTCAGCAGCTCGGTGATGTCGTGGTAGAGCGCCATGAGGCCGACGCGCTCGCCGCGCACCACCACCGGCACCGCGAGGATCTCCACGTCCACCAGGGTGCGGTCCTTGCGCACCCGCCGGCCGGTGCCGTGGATCGCGCTTTCGGTGGCCTCGGCCGTGTACGCCTCGGCCTCGCGTCGCGTCGCGTCGGTGGTGATGAGCGGGTCGAGTTCGTTGCCGAGCGCCTCGGCCGATGAGTACCCGAACAGCTTCTCGAAGGCCGGGTTGCAGAGGGTGATCGCGCCGCGCTGGTCGAGGGCGACGATCGCGACGGGACTCTCGCGCACCAGCGACGCGAAGTAGGCCTGCTGGCGCTGGACGTTGGTGAAGAGCCGCGCATTCTCGATCGCCACCGCCACCTGCGGCGCGAAGAGGTTGAGCATGCGCAGGTCTTCGGCGCCGAAGACCCGGTTGGGGTCGGAGTGCAGCGTGGCGATGACGCCCACCAGCCGCTTGCCGATCATCAGCGGCGCGACCATCACCGAGTGCACCATGATGTCGTCGTACTTCGCCGACTGGCCGATGAAATCGCGGTACGACGCGATGATGATCGGCTCGCGGGTCTGGGCCACGTGGCCCATGGCGCCTTCGCCGATTTTCAGCCGCGTGCCGGTGGAGTCCTTGCCGATGTTGGCGCTCGCCAGCACTTCCAGCTCGCCCGCGGCCTCGTCGAAGATCGCCACCTCGCCGCCCGTCACGCCGAGCAGCGCGACGGCGCGGTTCAGCACGACCTGGAGGACGCGATCGATCTCGAGGTCGCCCGCGAGGGCGGCCATCGAGTCGAGGAGCGCGGCGTGCTCGTCGGCGCGTCGCCGTTCCTCCTGGAGGAGGCGGCTGCGCGCGAGGGCGATGGCCGACTGGTCGGCTGCCGCGGTGAGGATCTCGAAGTCGTATTCGCCGAAGGCGTCGGGCTCGCTGCTCTCTACGACGAGCACACCGAGCGTGATGCCGTCCACGACCAGGGGCACGTCCACCTCGGAGCCGCTGGCGAGGCTGGCGATATAGCTCGCGTCGCGCGTCACGTCGGGGGTGTAGTGGAGCTTGCCGTCGGCCATCGCGCGCGCCGAGATGCCGGCGCCGGCGGGGACGCGATAGTTCTCGGGGACGTTCGACCAGCCGATGGACGAGCGCAGCACCCGCTCGCCGGTGGCCGGATCGAGGAGAAAGAGGCCGAGGAAGTTGTAGCCCAGGGCTTCGTCGTGGAGGCCGCGCACGACGGCCTCGCAGATCGCGGCCTCGTTGTGGGCCGCGGCGATGCCCGTGGACAGGCGCAGCAGGGCGGCCTGTCGGCGGGCGAGCGAGTTGAGCTGCGGCGGGGAGACCAAGGTCAATAATTCTACGGCGGCGGCGATTTTCCCGATACCACCGGATCAAACT
>JAYTEN010000121.1:0-3497 GCA_043735145.1 Gemmatimonadota bacterium
TAATTGAATCGGAAAGGTTGTATCAATGGTGACAGAGGTGACGGGCTTGATCAAAAGCGTTTTCGGCACGCGGCACGACCGCGAGCGACGACGCGTGCAGCCGCTGGTCGACGAGATCAACGTCGAATACGCGCGTCTGCAGACGATATCCGACGACGAGCTTCGCGGCCAGACCGCGAAGTTCCGCGCGCGCATCGCCGAAGCGACGGGCGCACTCGAAGGTCGCATCGCAGCGCTTCGCGAGCGCAAGCACGTTGCCGCATCCGCTTCCGATCGTGAGAAGATCGACGACGAGCTTGGTGGCACCGACGGGCGCGGCGGTCTCGATTCCGAGTTGCGCGCAACGATCGCGCGAACGCTGGAAGAGCTTCTTCCCGAGGCGTTTGCGACCGTGCGTGAAGCGGCACGCAGGCTACTAGGTACGACGGCCGCTGTCACTGGTCGTGATGAAGTGTGGAACATGGTCCACTACGATGTTCAGCTTGTAGGAGGAATTCAACTCCATCGCGGCCGCATCGCGGAGATGGCGACAGGCGAGGGCAAGACGCTCGTCGCGACGCTGCCGGTCTACCTGAACGCGCTGCCCGGCACCGGCGTGCACCTCGTCACCGTGAACAACTACCTCGCCCGCCGCGACTCGCAGTGGATGGGGCACCTGTACCGGTGGCTGGGGCTGACGGTGGGCTGCATCGACGACACCGAGCCGGGCTCGCCCGAGCGGCGCGAGGCCTACGGCCGCGACGTCACGTATGGCACCAACAACGAATTCGGCTTCGACTACCTGCGCGACAACATGGTCTTCTCGCCGTCGCAGCGGGTGCAGCGGACGCACGTCTACGCGATCATCGACGAGGTGGACTCGATCCTCATCGACGAGGCGCGCACGCCGCTCATCATTTCCGGCCCGGTCGGCGACGAGGGCGACTCCAAGTACGCCGAGTTCAACCAGCAGGTCGCGGGGCTGGTCCGCCGGCAGAACGAATCGGCCAATGCCATCATGGCCGAAGCCGAGCGGCTGTGGGAGGCGGGCAAGCAGGACGAAGCCGCGGTCAAGGCCTTCCAGGTGCAGCTCGGCATGCCGAAGCACAAGCGGCTGCTGCGCTTCAAGAACGAAATCGGCGGCAAGAAGTCGATCCAGGAGGTCGAGCTCCAGCACATCGCCGACCGCAAGCTGCCCGCGGGCCAGCAGCGGTTCCGCGAGATCGAGGATCCGCTGTGGTTCGTGCTCGACGAGAAGGGCCACTCGGTCCATCTCACCGACCAGGGGCTCGAGCTGCTGTCGCCGAAGGGGACCGACCTGTTCATCGTGCCCGACCTCTCGCTCGAGGTGGGCCGGATCGAGAAGGACGATAGTCTCACTCCGCACGAGAAGGTCGAACAGCGGCTCAAGCTCGAGAGCGACTACGCCGCCCGGAGCGAGAAGCTCAACATCGTGCACCAGCTGCTGAAGGCGCACGCGCTCTACGAGAAGGACGTGGAGTACGTGGTGCAGGACGGCCAGGTGTACATCGTGGACGAGTTCACGGGCCGCATCCTGGCGGGCCGGCGCTGGTCCGACGGCTTGCACCAGGCGGTCGAGGCGAAGGAAGGGGTGCAGATCAAGGGCGAGACGCAGACGCTCGCGACCGTCACGATCCAGAACTATTTCCGCATGTACCAGAAGCTCGCGGGCATGACCGGCACCGCGGAGACGGAAGAAGAGGAATTCTTCAAGATCTACGGGCTCGAGGTATCGGTGATCCCGACCAACCGCCCCATCCGGCGCATCGACAAGCAGGACAAGATCTATCGCACCCGCAAGGAGAAGTACGACGCGATCGTGGATGAAGTCGAGCGCGTCCACAAGGAATCGCTGCCGGTGCTGGTCGGCACCGTCAGCGTCGAGGTCAGCGAGACGCTGGCGCGCATGATGAAGCGGCGCGGGCTGAAGCACGAGGTGCTGAACGCCAAGTACCACCAGCGCGAAGCCGAGATCGTGGCGATGGCGGGCCAGGCCGGCGCGATCACGATCGCAACCAACATGGCCGGCCGCGGCACCGACATCAAGCTGGGAATCGGCGCGCAGCGCTGCCCGGTGTGCCTGCGTCTCAAGGCCGAAGGCATCCCCAGCCAGACGATGGACACCGTGGGCCGGAAGGGCGAGGCACTGGACTCGCTCCGCTGTGTGGGCGACCCGCCGTGCGGGCTCCAGATCATCGGCACCGAGCGCCACGAGTCGCGCCGCATCGACCGCCAGCTCCGCGGCCGCGCGGGCCGGCAGGGCGACGCCGGCGGATCGATGTTCTACCTCTCGCTCGAAGACGACCTGATGCGCCTCTTCGGGTCGGACCGCATCGCGGGCCTGATGGACAAGCTCGGCGCCGAGGAAGGCGAAGTCATCGAGCATCCGTGGGTCAGCCGCTCGATCGAAGGCGCGCAGAAGCGCATCGAACTCCAGAACTTCCAGTCGCGCAAGCGGCTGCTCGAGTACGACGACGTGATGAACCAGCAGCGCGAGGTGA
The DNA here is from genome assembly GCA_043735145.1 of Gemmatimonadota bacterium. Classification (GTDB taxonomy): domain Bacteria; phylum Gemmatimonadota; class Gemmatimonadetes; order Gemmatimonadales; family JACORV01; genus DASXPG01. Next base: position 2,502 of record JAYTEN010000121.1, read on the forward strand.
TCTACTCGCTGCGGCTGTTCGCGCTCGAGGGCGGCGAAGAGCTGAAGGCGGAAGCGATCAAGATGATCGATGGCGCCATCGAGAAGCCGATCGCCGAGGTCACGGCGGGCTCCAAGCATCCCGAGCAGTGGGACCTGCCGGTGCTGCACGAGCAGCTGCAAATGCGATACCTGGTGAGCATCCCGGCGCTGCGTGATGCCACCACGCGCCTGTCGGAGCCGGACCTGAAGGAGCTGGTGCGCAAGGAAGCGCGCGAGGCGTTCCAGCGGAAGGTCGCGGCGCTCGACGAGTACGGGCGCGGCATGCGGATGATCGACCAGTCGGGCAAGGACGTCGCCGTCGACAACCTGGCCGAGCAGATCCTGAGCCAGGTGATGCTGCGGGTGCTGGACGAGAAGTGGAAGGATCACCTCTACGACCTCGACCAGCTGCGCAACGCGATCACCTATCGCGCCTGGGGCCAGAAGGACCCGCTGGTCGAATACAAGCAGGAAGCCTACTCGATGTTCGTGGACCTCATGGCGGACCTGCGCGGCAACTTTACCGAGCAGTTCCTGAAGGTACAGGTCACCGCCGGAGGCCCGCCGCCGCCGCCGCAGCCGATGTCGAGGACGCTCAGCGGACCGACGCCCGGTGGGACAGCGGGACTGGGGGACGGTGGGATGGGCAGAAAGGCCTCGGCGGCCAGTGGGATGGTGTCCGAGGATGCGATGGTCGGTGCGGAGCGGGGAGCGTCGGCGGTCCGATCCGCCCCGTCCCCCCGTCCCCCCGTCCCGCAGTCCCAGGGGCTTCCGTTCGGCTGGGAGAAGACGAGCCGCAACGACGCGTGCCCCTGCGGCTCCGGCAAGAAATTCAAGAAGTGTCACGGAGCGAATCTCTAGGAGGGACCATGCGGCGCGCTCAGGTCGTATTCGTCTGCTTTCTGGGATCGCTCGCTTCGGGAACCCTGGCCGCGCAGTCCATAAACGGCCGCGCGTCGATCCGGGGGACCATCAC
>JAYTEN010000122.1:0-6628 GCA_043735145.1 Gemmatimonadota bacterium
GTCCTTCATCCGCACGCTCACGCCGGCCTGGTCGGCCGCGGTCACGGCGATCCCCGCGCCCATGAAGCCCGCGCCGAGCACGGCGAGGTGATCGACGGGACGCGGGGCCGGCACCGGCGCCTCGACGCCCGGGTCCTTCTTGAGCGCCGTCGTCGCGAAGAAAATTTCCACCAGTCGGCGCGAGACAGCCGTCATCGCCATGCGGGCGAACAGGTCCGCCTCGTGCTCGAGTCCCCTCGCCATGCCATGGGCAAGCGAGTACTCGATGGCGTCGATGGCCGCGGGCAGCGCCGGATAGTGACCACCCGACTTCTGGTGCGTCATCTTGCGCGCCTGCGAGATGACGAAGGCCCGCCCCGGCGCGGTGCCGTCAAGCAGCCACGACAACAGGCCCGCGGGCCGGCCGCGGCGCTGCGGGACGCGGCCCGCGCGGGCGGCCCGTACCGCCACTTCGCGCAGGATCGGCGGCGCGACGACCTCGTCCACGAGTCCCATCTTGAGGGCGCGGTCGGCGCGGATGTTCTTCGCGGCGAGAATCATGTCGAGCGCGGCGCGCAGTCCAACCACGCGCGCCAGCCGGTTGCAGCCGCCGGCGCCCGGAATGATGCCGAGCTGGGTTTCGGGAAGACCCAGGACCGTTTTGGGATTGCTGGTGGCGACGCGGTAGTGACACGCGAGCGCGATCTCGAGGCCGCCGCCAAGGCAGGCGCCGTTGATCGCCACGACGACGGTCTTGGGGAAGGCCGCGATCTCATCGAGGAACTGCTGCCCTTCGCGCGACAGCGTCCGGAATTCGGCTTCGGTCTTCGCCGTGACGAACTCCTCGATGTCGGCGCCGGCGATGAAGTTGTCGGCCTTGCCGGAGATGATGACGACGGCGCGCGCCGTCGCATCGGAGCGCAGCGCCAGCATCGCCGCGGCGAATTCGTCCTTCGCCGTGCGCGAAAACTTGTTCACACTCTCGCCGGGAAGGTCGAAGACGATGAGCGCAACGTCGCCATCACGTTCGACGGTAAAGGCGCCCATCAGCTGCGCTCCAGGACCATGGCAAAGCCCATGCCGCCCTGCGCGCAGACCGAAATGAGCCCGAACTGCGTGTTGCGGCGCTTCATCTCGTTGGCGAGGGTGATCGTCACCCGGCCGCCGGTGGCGGCGAAGGGGTGGCCGATCGCGATCGATCCGCCCATCACGTTCAGGGTGTCCCAGTCCACCTGGCCCACCGCCTGGGAGCGGCCCAGCCGTTCCTGCGCGAACTGCTTCGATTCGAAGGCCTGGATGTTAGACAGTGCCTGCGCCGCGAAGGCCTCGTGCATCTCGACAAGACCCAGATCTTTCCATGTGATACCGGCGCGGTCCAGCGCCCTGGGCACGGCCCATAGCGGTCCCATCAGCAGCTGCCCGCCGGGATCCACGGCAGCCGTCGCGTAGGAACGGATCCAGGCCAGCGGCTCGTATCCGAGCGCCCTGGCCCGGTCTTCGCTCATCAGGAGGACGGCGGACGCGCCGTCGGTCAGCGGCGAGCCATTGCCGGCCGTGACCGTCCCGTAGCGGCGGTCGTACACCGGCTTGAGCCTGGCGAGCTGCTCGAGCGACGTATCGCTGCGAATGCCGTTGTCGGTGGATTCGACCGGCTCGAACTTCGGCGGCACGAAGTACGGCGCGATTTCGGCCGTGAGCCGGCCGTCCTGCGTCCCCTTCGACGCGTTCTGGTGCGAGCGGAGCGCGAAGGCATCCTGCGCCTCACGCGTGATGCGGTTCTCCTTGGCCATTTTCTCGGCCGACTGCCCCATCGACTCGCCCGTGGACGGCTCCGCAATGGCGGGCGTGACCGGAATGAAATCGCGGGGGCGGACCTTCAGGAAGGTGCCGATCCGCTGGCCGATGCTGCGAGCCTTGCTGGCCTGCACGAGGAGCGCCGCGAAGCGCCGCGAGTGCAGGATCGGGACGTCGGACAGCGATTCGGTGCCGCCGGCCAGCACGACCTCGGCCTGGCCGAGCCGGATCTGGTCGAATCCGTCGGCAATCGCCGTGTTGGACGACGCGCAGGCGCGATTCACGGAGTAGGCGGGGATGGTCCTCGGAAACTGCGGCAGCAGGCTGACTTCGCGCGCCACGTTGGGCACCAGGACGGACGGAATGACCTGCCCGAAGATGACCTGGTCCACCTGGTCCGGCGAAATCTCGGTGCGCATCAGCAGCTCGCGCGCGGCGTGCCGGGCCAGATCGACCGCCGGGACGTCACGGAAGACGGTGCCGGCCTTGGCAAACGGGGTGCGGCAGCCGGCGACGATGGCGACGCGGCGCCCATTGGGTCCGGTCATGATGGGCGTAAGCTAGCCGCAGGTCCAACGCCGGGCCAGATTGACGGTCGTGAGCGACCCTTCATTCTCCGCGGCGACGCGCGCGTCAGCGTTTGCGGCCCTCCCGAACGAGACCCTCGACCTGCTGGTCATCGGCGGCGGCATCACGGGCGCCGGGATCGCCAGGGATGCGGCGATGCGCGGACTGCGCACCGCGGTCGTGGATGCCGGCGACTTTGGCTGGGGCACGTCGAGCCGCTCTTCGCGCCTGATCCACGGGGGCCTGCGCTACCTCGAGCAGGGCTGGCTCCGCCTGGTCTTCGAGGCCTCGCGCGAACGCCGCACGCTGTTGCGCATCGCGCCCCACCTGGTGAAGTCGCGCGCCTTCGTCTTTCCCGCCGTCCACGGCAGCCGGGTCACGCGCTGGCGCCTGTGGGCCGGCGTCTGGCTGTACGACATCCTGGCGCTGTTCCGCAACGTCCACGCGCATCGGCTGCTGTCGCGGCGCGGCGTGCTGGAGCTGGAGCCGCTGCTGCGCGACAAGGGGCTCACCGGGGGCGCGCTGTACTGGGACGCGCAGACCGACGACGCGCGGCTGGTGCTCGCCACCGTGCGCTCCGCGCATCGCCACGGCGCGCGGTGCCTGAGCTACGTGCGGGTGACGGGACTGGAAAAGGCCGATGGCCGGGTGCGCGGCGGCGAGCTGGAAGACGCGTTCACCGGCGCGCGCTGCGCCGTGAAGGCCCACGTCGTCGTGAACGCGACCGGGCCGTGGTCCGACACCCTGCGCCGGCTTGATGATGGCGCCGCGAAGCCGCTGCTGCGTCCCACCAAGGGCGCCCACATCGCCGTGAAGCAGTCGCGCATCGGCAACCGCGGCGCCGTGACGCTGCTGTCGCCGATCGACGGGCGGGTGATGTTCGTGCTGCCGTGGGGCGACGTGACCATCATCGGCACCACCGACACCGATGATCCCGTGAGTCCCGACGAGGTCTACGCGACCCGCGAGGATGTGCTGTACCTGGTGCGGTCGGCCAACGCGATCTTCCCCAACGCGCGCCTGACGATGGGTGACGTGATTGCCGCGTGGGCCGGGCTGCGTCCCCTGCTCGGTCACGCCGGCAGCACACCGATGAGCGTCCCGCGCGAGCACCGCATCGAGGAAAGCGCGAGCGGGTTGATCACGATCGCGGGCGGCAAGCTCACCACTTACCGGGAGATGGCGGCCCAGGTCGTGGATCTCGTCGCCCGGAAGATCCGCGCCATCGATCACCGCGTGCTGCCGGCACACGCGGCGACGGCGCTGGAAGCGCTGCCGGGGGGCGAGGTCGCCGACCTCGGCGCGTTGGTGGAGCAGATGAGCGCCGAAGGGCTCGAGACATCGATCGCGCGGCACCTGGTGGAGTCGTACGGCGCGGAGGCGACCGCGGTGGCGAAGCTGATGGCCGACGACGCATCGCTGCGCGCGCCGCTCCTGCCGGACGGCCCGTGGACCATCGCCGAGGTCGTCTACCAGGCGCGACGTGAAATGGCGCTCACCGTCAGCGACGTGATGATCCGTCGCACCCACATCTTCCACCTTCGTGACGGCCAGGGCGTCGAGGCGGCCCCTGGGGTGGGCGCGCTGCTGCAGCGGGAGCTCGGCTGGACCGACGAGCGGCGCGATGCCTCGGTGCGGAGCTATCTCGCCGAGGTGCAGCGGATGCGCGCGGCGCTTACGGGCCCGGGGCCCGCTTGACCCGCTCCATGTCGTTCTTGACGGTGAAGAGCGCGAACAGCAGCACCACGCCGCCGAGCAAGCCGATCATCGGCAGCGCCAGCAGCGCGGGGCGAATGCCGAAGCGGTCCGACAGCGCCCCGATCACCGGCAGCGCGATGGCGTCGCCCGCGATGTGGATGAAGAAGACGTAGACGCCCATCACCGTGGCGGCGATGCCGCGCGGCACCACGTCGAAGAGCGCGGCGGCGACGGGCCCGTTGTACCAGGTGTAGAAGAACACCACCAGGAAGAAGAGCAGCCCGAAGAGCGCGTGGCTGTCCACCAGCAGCATCCAGACGCAGAACGGCGCGCCGAGGATGAAGCCGAGCGAGGCGGCGAGTACGCGCCCGCCGGCCATGCGCTCCATCAGCTTGTCGCCCAGCCGCCCGCCCGTCAGCGAACCCAGCACGCCCGCCGTCAGGCCGATGGGCCCGATCTGCCGGCTCGCCTGCACCAGCGACATGCCGAGTTCCCGCTGGAGATAGGTGGTGGACCAGGCGACGAGGGAATTCATCGACGCCGCGGTCAGCGCGCCGCCCAGGAAGAGCCAGATCAGGGTCGGCGTGCGCAGCACCACGCCGGCGCCGTCCACCATCTCGTCGATCAGGTCGGCGGGGCGCCCCAGCGGGAAGAGGTGTTGGTGACGCAGCGTCATGCGCACCCAGAGCAGCACGCTCCAGACCAGGCCGACCCCCGCGATGCCGCCGAAGACCATGATGTCGCCGTTAGGCGGAAGATCCGCGAACAAGGCGAGGAACCCGAACACCGCCGCCGCGAGCAGCAGGCTGATGACGAGCGGAAAGAACGCGCGCCACACCGCGCGCCGGGTGAACCGGAACTTCGGGGCCGGATGGCGGGCCATCGCCCCGGGCTCGTGCCGCGCCGGGTCGCGCAGCCGGCTCATGAGGATGGCGAAGAGCAATCCCGGCAAGCCCACCACGACGAGGGTCGGCCGCCAGCCGATGTAGGTGCCGAGGACGCCGCCCAGGTAGACGGCCAGCGTGCCGCCCAGCGCGAGGCCCATCCAGAAGATGCCCATCGCCTGCGCGCGGCCCTTGTCCGGGAAGTAGTCGGCGAGCAGCGCCTGGGCCGCGGGTAGGTACGAGGATTGACCGACGCCGACCGCCGACCGGGTGACGAAGAGCTGCACGTACGATCGAGCCGCCGCGCCCATCGCCGTGAAGGTGGACCAGAGCGCCAGTCCGCCGGCGAGCACCGCCCGGCGCGAGCTGAGGTCCGACAGCACGCCCGAGAACAGCGCGGCGACGGAGAAGACGATCGCATACGCGGAACCGAGCCAGCCGAGCTGCTGGTCGGTGATGAGCAGTTCGCGCTTGATGGGCTCGAAGAGTGCGAAGATGATGTTGCGGTCGAGATAGCTCAGCAGGTTGCCGAAGGCCAGCAGCGCCAAGGCGTACGCGGCGTAGCGGCGGCTTGGCGGCTTCGCGAATTCGCCCGACGCGCGCGGCCGCGCCGCGCCTTCGGCATCCATGCTCGTCACGCCCGGGTGCGCTTCTCCGTGATCTGCAACAGCTCTTCGCGCGCCTGGACGAGGGCGGCCACGGCGACCATCGGGTCATCGGTGACGGTAAAGAGCTCGAGGTCGCTGACCTCGATCTTCCGCTCGACGGCCATCGTATTCCTCAGCCAGTCCAGCAACCCCGCCCAGTAGGCGGAGCCGAACAGCACCACCGGGAAGTGCTTGATCTTGCCGGTCTGGATCAGCGTGAGCGCCTCGAACAGCTCGTCAAGGGTGCCGAAGCCTCCGGGGAAGACGACGAAGCCGATCGAGTACTTCACGAACATCGTCTTGCGGACGAAGAAGTACCGGAAGTTCACCGACGTATCGAGGTAGGCATTGGAACCCTGCTCGAACGGCAGCTCGATGTTGAGGCCGATCGAGAGCCCTTCGGCGCGCTGGGCGCCCTTGTTGCCGGCTTCCATGATCCCGGGACCGCCACCCGTGATGACGGCAAAACCAGCCGTCGCCAGCTGCCGCGCCGTCTCGACGCACGCCGCGTACATCGGATCGTCGGGCTTGGTGCGGGCCGACCCGAAAATGGTGACGCCATCGGTGATCCGGGCCAGCGTGTCGAAGCCTTCGACGAACTCGCCCATGATGCGCAGCACGCGCCAGGTGTCCGAGGTCGCCGCGCGCCGCTCGGGATGCTGGAGCGGGGCGACGAGTAGGCGTTCGTCCTCCGTGGGGCCGATGTGCTTGCCCGAGGGGGTGCTCGCCACGTTGGTGCTGCGCGGTGTGTCTGGTTCGGAGGCTTCGGCGGCCATGCCGCATCCTTTTGCGGGCGGTGAGAAGAGGCGAATATACAGAGGAATGAACTCGTGGCCATCACTTGCCGCTACGCTGGTCCTCCGGGCGCTGGTCCGTCCGGCCGTCGCGCGCGACCTGCTTTCCCTTGCCTGGTCGATGCGCCGGCGCGGATGGTATCGAGTGCCGCCGTTTCTCCCGCTCCCCCCACGCGAGTACACCGCGTGGCGCATGTACACGGCCTATGGGGACGAAAACGCCGTTCCACCGGCCGAGGACGTCCTGCGCTACGCGAAGTGGCGG
>JAYTEN010000123.1:0-17673 GCA_043735145.1 Gemmatimonadota bacterium
AAGCCGAAGGCTTGACGGTCATGCGCGGCCCCGCGTCCTTCAGCACCAACGACGAATGCGGCCTGCTGGTGGACGGCTTCGATACGCCGCCCGTCATCATGAATCCGCACCACCCGCGCTACTACCAGCCGCTGGTCGAGCATGCGGGTTTCGTGAAGGTGATGGACCTGCTGTGCTATGAGGGCGGCGGCGACACCGCGCCCCCGCCGCAGCGGCTCATCGACGGCGCGAAAAAGATGGCGGAGCGCTACAAGATCAAGCTGCGCGCGCTTGACATGTCGCACTTCGAGGAAGAAGTCGAGCGGGTCAAGCAGGTCTACAACTCGGCTTGGGAGAAGAACTGGGGCTTCATCCCCATGACCGACGCCGAGATCGATTTTCTGGCCAAGGCGCTGAAGCCGGTGGTCGTCCCCGAGCTCGTGGTGTTCGCGGAAATCGAAGGCAAGCTGATCGGCATGGGCGTGAGCATTCCCGACTTCAACATCGCGCTGAAGCACAATCCCTCGGGCCGCCTCTTTCCGTTCGGGCTGCTGAAGATCCTCTGGTACCGCCGCAAGATCGGGCGCATCCGCACGCTCATCCTGGGGGTGATTCCCCAGTACCGCCGCACCGGCACCGACGCGCTGCTGTTCGAGTGGACCTGGCGCGAAGCGAAGCAGCGCGGGTTCCTCTGGGGCGAAGCGAGCTGGCTGCTCGAGAACAACCCGGCGATCCGCAACGGCATGGAGAAGATGGGACTCCGGGTCTACAAGACGCTGCGGATGTACGACAAACAAATCGGGAGTCGGGAGTCGGGAATCGGGAATCGGGCGTGAAGGCCTTGGTTACCGGGGCTACTGGTTTCGTCGGAAGTCATCTTCTCGAAGCACTCGTCAAACGCGGCGACACCGTCATCGCGCTCGCCCGCCGGCCCGACCAGCATGACGCGCTGAAGGCGATCGGCGCCACGCCGGTGCCGGGCTCCCTCGAAAATGATCGTGCCCTCGCGAACGCCCTCAGCGGCGTGGACACCGTCTATCACGTCGCCGGTGCGACGACGGCACGGAACGAGGCCGAGTTCTTCGCCACCAACGAGGGCGGCACCCGGCGGCTCCTCGAGGCCGCACGCGCCGCGGCGCCGAACCTGCGCCGATTCGTATATGTCTCCACCCAGGCGGCCCTGGGCCCTTCGCCCCGCGACGCTGCCCTGACCGAGGACGCGCAGTGCCGTCCGCTGACGCCCTACGGCCGCAGCAAGCTCGCGGGCGAGCTGGCGGTGCGCGGGTCCGACCTGCCCTGGAGCGTGGTGCGTCCGCCGGCGGTGTATGGCCCGCGCGACAAGGAATTTCTCAAGCTCTTCCGATTGGCAAAGCGCGGGCTCGCGCCGGTCTTCGGCGCCGGGACGCAGCAACTCTCGCTGGTGAGCGTCATCGACCTCGTGGACGCGCTCGTCCTCGCGGGGACACACGACGCGGCGACGCGGCAGATCTTTCACGCCGCTCATCCCGAAATCGTGCTGAGCCGCGACGTGTCGCGCGCCGCCGGCGCGGCGATCGGCACGTCGCCGGTGCTGATTCCGGTGCCGGGGTTCGTGGCGGCGGCGATCGCCGGCGTCGTGGGCCGCGTCGCGTCGATGATGGGCCAGAGCACCATCATCTCGAGCGAGCGGGTGGCCGAGTTCCTCGCGCCGTCGTGGCTGATGAATGTCTCGAAGGCCCAGCGGCTGCTGGGCTGGACGGCGAAGATCTCCATGCAGGACGGCATGCGCGCCACTGGGTCCTGGTATCGGGAGCACGGATGGATATGAGCGAGTCGCCAAGTCGCCAGGTCGCCACGTCGCCACGTCGCGGCGTCATAGCAACAGACAAGGTCTTCCTCGCGTACCTTGCCATCAACAGTGCGGTCATCCTGTGGCACGCCGGGGAGGTCCCGGGCTGGGGATGGCTGCTGGCGGGGAACGCGGCGGGCGTCCTGCTCGTCGCGCTCCTCGCCCGGGCGCCGCTCTCGCGCCTCGCGATCTTTCTCGGCGGCGCGTACCCGATCATCCTGACGGCGGCGTTCTACACCCAGCTCGGCGTGATCAACCTGAACGTGGGCACGCTGTACGACGGCATGGTGCAGCACTGGGAAACGGCGCTCTTCGGCGGAGAGGTGAGCGTCACCTGGCACCAGCACCTGGAGAGCCGGGAGTTGTCGTTCATCCTGCACGGCTGCTATGTGTCCTACTACTGGATCCTGATGCTGCCGGCGCTGTTCCTGTTCTTCCGCCGCTCGCGCGACGCCTTCGAGCGCGGCGTGTTCATCATGACGCTCGGCTTCTACGCCTGCTACGTCATCTTCTCTTTCTTCCCGGTCGCCGGGCCGCGGTACTTCTTCGGCAATGCGACCGGCCCCATCACGGAGGTCGCGACGGCGCGGCTGGCGCACTGGCTGACGGAGGGTGGATCGGCCATCGGCACGGCGTTCCCCTCGTCACACGTGGCGGCGACGTGGTGCGCGGTCTATGCGCTCTGGCGGGACGCGCGCCGGCTGGCCTGGATGGTGATGCCGGTGGCGCTGGGGCTGGCGCTCGGCACGGTCTACGGGCAATTCCACTATGCGATCGACGCCGTGGCCGGCGCGATCTTCGGGGTGCTGCTGTGCGCCGCCGCTGATCCGCTCAGGCGCGCCCTGGGATCGGACGTTCGAGCGTAGCCTTCAGGGCGCCCGCGTGCTGTCCGCCGTACCGCTCGCGCAGTGTCGTCACCGCTTCGGGCCCGCCCATCACCAGCAGCGTCCCCTGCTCCTCCACCACCAGGCTGTCGGACGGCTTGAAGTACCGGTCCTTGCCGTTGGCGGCCACGTAGGCGAGCAGCATCAGCCCCGCCATTTCGTTCACCTTCAGCGACCCGATGGGCCGGCCGATCGCGGTCGAGCCCGACTCGATGCGGACCTCGTCGATGCGCAGGTTCTTGTCGCGGTCACGGAGCATGGAGTCGAGGAACGTGACGACCCCAGGCCGGATCATTTCCGATGCGACGCGCAGGCCGCCGATCATGGACGTGTTGACCACGGCGTCGGCGCCGGCCCGGCGCAGTTTGGCGTCGTTCTTGACCTCGATGATCATCGACACGATGCGCATGATGGGATTGGTCTGGCGCGCGGTGAGCGTCACCAGGACGTTCTCGCGGTCCGATTCCATGGCGGACACGAGGCCCGCGGCGCGCATGATGCCGGCCTCGCGCAGGGTGTCCTCGTCGGCGGGGTCGCCCTCGACCTGGAGCAGCTCGCCCTCGGTCATGAGGGGGTGCAGCGCGCTGCCGGCGGGGACGATGGACACCACCGGGCGCTGGACCCGGCGCAGCTCGTCGATGACGTGGGCGGCGACGATCCGGTCGCCGCACACGATGAAGTGCTCCTTCAGCTCGCCGATCTGCTTTCTCATGCGCTGCCTCCAGAAGACCCGGCCGAGGTGCCCTTCGAAGATGAAGACCGTCATGGTCGAGGCGAAATAGGCCAGCAGGCCCAGTCCGAAGACCAGCAGAAACATCACGAAGATGCGCCCGCCGGGATGGTGGTCGAGGGGAATGATCTCGCCGTAGCCGACCGTAGTGAGCGAAATGACGGTCATGTAGAGGGCGTCGATGAAGCCGTGGGTGCCGCGGCCCAGGTACATGAAGCCGCCGGTGCCGACGACGACCGCGCCGAGGGCCGCCAGCGCGGCATGGCGCAGCCGGCGACGGACTTCCATCAATTGCTGGTCGGTAGCGCTGGGCATCGGTCCCGAAGGTAGCAGAGGTGACGGACCTTCGTCACCTCCACCCTTCTCTCAATCAGGGCATGCGAACCAGCTCGACGCGCCGGTTGGACTGCCGTCCCTCGGCGGTTGCGTTCGGTGCCGCGGGGCGGGTGTCCCCGAGCCCGGCGGCAATCAGGCGGCCCGCGGCGATGCCCATCGTGCCGGTCAGGTACGTGACGATTGCCTGGGCGCGCCGCAGCGAGAGCGCGAGGTTCGTGGCCGGAGCGCCGGTGTTGTCGGTATGTCCTTCGACTGTCAGGCGCAGGTCCTGGTGCGCGGTGAGCATGTCGCCGATCTGCCGCAGCGTCGGCGTCGACTCGCCGCGAATGCGGTCGCTGCCGACGTCGAAATACACGCCCTGCGTGGCGACGCGGCCGTCGGCGGACAGCGCGTCATACATGTTGTTGCCGCCGGCGTTGATCGAGAGATTGCCGATGAGCACCGGGGCATTCTTGTCGTTGGCGGTGGCGCCGAAATCGAAGATGATCCTGTTGGCCCGCCCGAAGTCGGCGTTCGGCATGTTCGCGACCCGCTGCTGGTCGAGATAGACCTTCACGTAGTGCCCGTCCACCTCGGCGCGAACCTTGAAAACGCGGCTGATGCCGTCGCCCTCCTCGGCGAAGAAATCCTGGAAGAGGGAGCGCGGATCCACGACGCTGCCCTGGTCACCGTTGCCGCGAAGAACGCCGGCGGTGGTGCCGGACAGGACGATCGTCGAGCTGGCGCGGTCAGGGCTGGGCCCCTGGTGATCGGCGGCGGCTGCCGAATAGATGGCCAGCCCGTTCCACGGCACCGTGAGGTCGAACTCCATGGTGAAGCGCTGGGGAAGCACCTGCGCGAGGGTGACCATGAAGCTGGCGCTATTGTCGGTGCTGGTGATCCGCAGCCAGCGCTTCGACTGCCACTCCACCACCTCCATGTTTCCATCGACGAGCTGGAGCCGCTGCGGGAAGTTGCCGACGCGGTCGCGGGAGAAATCCTCGGCGAACAGAATCCGCTCGCCGGGCACGAAGTCGTAGTTGGCCCAGACGGCACTGCCGGCGCCGGCGGCGGCCGGCTCCTGCCCGAACGCGATACGCGGCCAGGCCGCGAGGCCCGCGATGAGAAGCAGAACCGACGGCCCATGGCCGCCGAAGGAGGGTCTCGTAGTCATCATGGGAGTATCCCTGGGGTGAGGGAAGGCCGAGGTTCCTGAGCCCGGAAAACTAACGTCCCCCCGTCACCTCCGTCACCTTCAAAGTTGACGCCATGCCCGGGAGATGTGACCTTCTGTGCCTGTCATTCCAAGAGTACCCAACGGAGAAGCCATGACCCTCGCCGACCTTCCGGTTCTCAATCCGTCCACGCCCGGCCGCGAGGCCCGGCGGGCCGCGGTGGTCGCGGCCCTCTTCGCCGTCTTCGGCGCGCTGTACGCGCTGGCCCGCGCCGCGGGCCTGGCGCCGCGCGACCTCTCGACGTCGACGGACCCGGTCTTCGGCTTCGCCTATCCGCGGGGCTGGGGCATTGCCCCGTCGGCGTGGTCGGGGGCGGCGACGTGGCCGACGCGGATCGCGGCGGCGCACATGGAGTCGACGCTCGCGGTCATCGCCGTGATCGTCATGGCGATCGCCCTGGTGATCGTGATGCATCCCGACATCCTCTCGCGCCAGGGACCGCAGTACGTCTCGCCGGCGCGGCGCATCACGACGGTCATCATCGCCTTCGTGCTCGCCTTCCTGGTCTATGTCGGCGTGCAGAAGATCGACAACCTCTTCGGCGCCACCATCACGTCGGACCCCGACAAGGCGCGCCGCCAGCTGGTCGGCCTCGCGGCGGTATCGGTCATCCTCTTCGGCGCCGTGTGGAGCTTCATCGGCCCCAAGGACTTCGGGCGCCGCATCCCGCTGCGCATCTCGCACGGCGCCCTCGGCGGCCTCGCGGTCTGGGGCGCGATCTTCATCGCCACCCTGCTCTCCAGCCAGCCGCGCGCCTTCCTGTCCAGCTCGCTCGACACCTTCGTCAGCCTCCTGACCGTGGATGCCGCCCGCAGCGGCGCCGGCGCGACGGCGGGATGGGCGATGAAGACCGACATCCTCACCGCGGCCGTCGCCATGGCGGTGGCGGGCGTGATGCTCGTCGTCACCGCGCCGCAGTCCCTCGGACCCGGCAACCGACGCGGCTCGGCGATGCTCGGCGCGATTCTCGGCGCCCTCCTCGCGCTGGTGGCCTTCACGACCTACTCCGACACCAACAAGCGCGCCGCCACGGTGAACTACAACGTCACCGAGCAGCTGCAGCTCCAGTCCGATGCACCGGCGCGCGCCATTATCTCGCTGACGGGCGCGTCCACGCCGGCCAATCGGCGCGTGGCGCGCATGCCCATCGTGCCGACGCAGTCCACGGCTGATGACTGCATGCACCAGTCGGGCGACGAGCGGCAGCTTCCGGCCGCCACCGCCGCGAACGTCCAGAAGCTGGGCGCCTGGCTCGACGCCCACGGCAGCGAAGTGAGCGGCGCGTCGATCCGTGTCACCTCGTGCCGCGCCGCGCTCCAGGCCCTGCGCTGGGAACCGGCACAGGCGCGCGAGGGGATCCTGCTCTCGCCGCGCCCGGAGCGGACCGGCTTCCTGACGTACTACATCGCGGCGCCCAACATCTCGAGCGCCACGCCCGCCGCGCTGAGCCGGATTCTGCGGTCCCTGTCCGACACCGCGCGGTACCTGCACGGGAGCGAAGCCGCCCCGCGCTTCGCCGATCTCGCGCGCATCGCGGGCGACACCGCCCTCGAAGCGTCCTGGCGACAGCGCATCATCCAGCCCGCCGCGTCGGCCTCGATGGCCTCGCTCCTCGCCCGGCCGGCCTACAGCGACGGCAGCGTGAGCGGGCGGCTGCAGTCCGCGAAGACGGGCTGGCGCATCGGCCTGCTGGCCGTCGCCGACCCGAGCACCGGCACCGACGTGACCCAGAATACGCCCCGCAACGAAGGGCAGGTCCTGTCGTCGATGGTCGCGGCGCAGGACATCGGCGCCGACGGCAAGTTCAATTTCACCGGCCTGCGCGACGGGTTCTACCAGCTGGCACTGCTGGCACCGGAAGGCAGCCAGCCGGCATCCATGACGCACCTCACCGTCCGGTCGGATCCGGGCGTGTTCCGGCTCGAGCCGGCACGCAAGGCGAAGGATGTCGGAGTGATTGCCGTCGAGTACTGACGGACAGGGTCAGACAGGAACAGGCCGGCCGCGGACGCAGGGGACAGAAGTCCGCAGCCTCAGGCAGGAAAGGTGGACAGGAAGGGACCCGATGCTCGGGTCCCTTCCTGCGTCCGGGAACCGCCGGCTGCCCGAACCTGAGCGCTTGTGTCCCCTGCGTCGGCCGCCTGCCTGTTCCTACCTGTCGCTGCCATCATGAGATTGTGCAAGAAATCAGTGGTCGTTCGTCTCCCATACGGACCCCAACATGGGAGGACGTATGGTCAAGCACACCTTGCTGGCGCTCGCGGTGGTCGCGGGCACGGCAACAGCAGCCAGGGCGCAGGGCTGGATCGACATCGAGCGCCGTCCCGGCATCCCCGTCAACACCAGTGTGTTTCGCGTCTCCTCGAGCGTGCGCACCCGGGTCGACGGCCGCGTGGCGACGATCGAGGTCGAGGAGCAGTTCCGGAACAGCGGCGGCGGCGTGGCCGAAGGGACGTACCTCTACCCGCTGCCGGGCGAGGCCGTGTTCCAGAACTTCTCGCTGTGGATGGGCGAGAACGAGGTGCGCGGCGAGATGATGAACGCCGAGCAGGCGCGCGGCATCTACGAAGAGATCGTGCGCCGCCTGCGCGACCCCGCCCTGCTCACCCTGGAGGGCCACGGCCTGGTCCGCGCCCGCGTCTTCCCCATTCAGCCGGGCGAAACGCGCAAGGTCGTCCTGCGCTATACCCAGCTCCTCGAGCGCGAGGGCGACGCGCTGCGGATGCGCTACGCCATCGGCCAGCGCGGCACCGTCGCCAGCGGAGCCCTCAACCAGCCGCCCGGCGCCGCCGACCGCTTCCGCTTCCGCGTCACGCTGCCTAACGCCGAGTCGTACGGCACGCCGTATTCGCCGACGCACGGCATCACCACGCGCCGCGAAGGCGAGACGCTGATGATCTCGCTGGATTCCACCGCCAGCGGCGACGTCGAGCTCTACCTGCCGCTGCGCCGCGGGCTCGTCGGCACCAGCCTCAGCGCCCACGCCCCCGGCGGCGAGGACGGCTACTTCATGCTGCTGATCTCGCCGGCCCAGAGTGACGACGGCACCGCGATGCCCAAGGACCTGACCCTGGTCGTGGACGTCTCCGGCTCGATGTCGGGTGACAAGATCGAGCAGGCCAGGTCGGCGCTGCGCCAGGCCCTCGGCACCCTCGGCGCCGACGACCGCTTCCGGCTCATCAGCTTCTCCAACCGGGTGAGCAATTTCCGCGACGGCTACAGCGCGTCCACGCCGGAGAATCTCGCCCAGGCACGCCGCTGGGTGGATGCCCTGGTCGCCGACGGCGGCACCAACATCGCCGGCGCGCTCGACGCCGCTCTGGCCGGCACCGTTGCCGAGGAGCGGTTGCCGATCGTCGTCTTCATGACCGACGGCCTGCCGAGCGTCGGCGAGCAGTCACCCGAGCGCATCGCGCAGGAAGCCGGCGCGCACATCGGCCGCGCCCGCGTCTTCACCTTCGGCGTCGGCGCCGACGTGAACACGTACCTGCTCGACCGCCTGGCCCAGGAAGGCCGCGGCACCGCGCAGTATGTCTCGCAGGATGCGAGCGTCGAACAGGCCGTCGGCTCGCTGATGAACAAGGTGCGGCATCCGGCATTAGTGAACATCCACATCGAGGAGAACACGAACGTCGAGCTGGCGCAGACCTATCCTTCGCGCCTACCCGATGTCTTCTTCGGCGAAGAGCTCGTCATCTTCGGCCGCTATCACGGCACCGGCCGCGGGCAGGTCACGGTGACCGGCCAGCGCAATGGCCGCACCGAGCGCTTCACCACTGACGCGACCTTCCCCGGCAGCGAGAACGAGAACGCCTTCATTCCGCGGCTCTGGGCGTCACGCCGCATCGGCGAGCTCACCCGCCAGGTCCGCATCGAGGGCGCGAATGCCACACTGGTGTCGGAAATCCGCGACCTGGGCCTGCGGTACGGCATCCTAACGCCCTACACCTCATACCTGGTGCAGGAGCCGGGGGGGGAGAACCGTCCCATGCCGGAGGCGATGATCCGCAGGATGGCCCCCGCCGCGCCGGCGATGCAGTCGGGTGCCGGTGCCGTTGCCGCCGCACGGTCGAGCTCGGCGATGATGGGAGCGGGCAACCTGGCGTCGGCTGATGCCGCGGCGGGAAGTGCCCTGGACGAGGCCACGGCCGGCGCCGGGCGCGGACGGACCGACTCGCGCCGCATCGCCGGGAAGTTGTTCATCCGGCGCGACAGCGTCTGGACGGACGCCGCCCACCAGGCGAGCTTGAGGGTGTTCGAAGTCGCGCCCTTCAGCGACGCGTACTTCCAGCTGGTGCGCGCGCTTCCGGAGCTCGCGCCGTTCCTGCGCGCGGGCAGCAGTGTGCTCGTATCGGGCCGCCGCGCCAGCATCAAGGTGACCACAAGTGGTATGACCACATGGCGGGCCGGCGAGCTCGACGCCGCCGTGAGGGCATACCGGGGAGCATGAACGCAGGAGATCGCCGAGCTGTACGCGCTGTACCACGGTTCGCTCGTCCGGATGCTGTATCGCCGGACGGGCGACCGGGAGCGCGCCGAAGACCTGGCGCAGGAAGTCTTCGTGCGCGCGCTCGAGGCGCCCCCCGCGAACCCGCGGCCGTGGCTCTTCGCCGTCGCGATGAACCTGGTGCGGGACGAGGGGCGCCAGGCGGTCCGGCGGCAGCACAAGCTGGAGTTGCTGAAGGGCGAGATGGCCGGCGAGGCCGTCCCCGCGCCTGACGAGCAGATGGAGCAGGACGAGCGGCGGCTCCTGGTCCGCGACGCGCTCGACCAGCTGGCCGAGCAGGACCGGGCGGTGCTGCTGATGAAGGCCGAAGGACTGAGTTACGACGAGATTGCCGCCGCGACGGGACTGGCCCGGGGATCGATCGGTACCACCCTGGCGCGCGCCCGGCGGCGCCTGGTCGAAGGCTATCATGAACGAGAACGGGGAGAAGGATCGCGCGATGCCGCACGCTGACGATGGACAGCTGAACGCCCTGCTCGACGGCGAGTTGCCGGCGGCGGAGGCGCGCGAGGTGCAGGCGCACCTCGCGGGCTGCTCCGAGTGCGCGCGCCGGCTCGAGGAAGCGCGGGGTTTTCTCACCGAAGCGGGCGAGCTACTGGTCACGCTCACCCCCGACGCGCCCGCGGTCACACCCCAGCCCATCGGGGCGAAGGCGCCCCTGCCGACGAGGGCCGAGAGCGTTCCGCTCGTCGCGCCGCTGGCGCGGGGTCCCGCCGATTCGGATTCGACCCGCAAGCTCGACCGCGACACCGGTCCGCGCCTCCAGCCGACAGCGAAGGAAGTCGCCGTCAGTGTCGACGGGCGCACCGAGCTGACGGCCGCGATCCGGCCCGTCCCGCGCCCGGGTGTGCCGGCGGCGCCCAGGAAGCGGTGGCAGATGCCCGACCTGGAGAAGATGGCCTGGGCCGCGAGCCTGATCCTCTGTCTTGGCGTCGGCTACCTGGCGAACGAGGTCAACCACCTGCGGAAGGGCGCTGCCGACCTTGCGCTCCAGGCGCGTCCGTCACCCGCTCCGACGACCGGCGAACCGGCAGCCGCCGAACATGCGGTCGCCCCGCCGCGGCGCTCTTCCGGCGGCCCCGTGGCGGCGACGCGGCCGGGCGTTGCGCGTGGTGACACCCGCCGAGGGGCGGGACCCGCGACAACCACCCGCGCGCAGCCGGGCGATGGACGGTTCTCGACCGGCGTATCGTCGGCCAAGCCGCGCAACGCCCCGGCAAGCAAGCCGCCCGCGCCCTTCGCGCAGCGGCCGCCCAACGGACTCGCCGCGAACACCTCCCCGCTGGCGGGAGCCGGCAGCAGCGCGCCGCCATCGGCCGCGGGATCCGCGGCAATGGGGGACCATGCCGCGACGCCCGCGGCCCCCGCCCAGGTGCTGGGCCAATTCGCCGATCGCACCGGAGCGGCGCGCTCCCGTCAGCTCGATGAAGCGAGCGGCGCGCCGGCGGCGGCGTTCCGGCGCATCAGCATTGAGGAGGCGGTGCGGCGGCTGAGGGGCACCATTCGCCTCATCGACGGCATGCAGCCGGTGCGCGTCGAGGCCGGCTCCGGCAGCCTGGTCCCCGGCGCGAGCCCCGATCGCGACGTGGTCCGCGTGACCTACAGCGACGGGCCCAGGTCACGGCTGGTGCTCGACCAGCAGATCGGCGACGTGCGGACGGGATCGTTCAACGGGCTGATGCCGGGCGATACGCTGGTGACGGCCACCGATGGCGGCGGCACGCGGGTGCGCTGGGTGGACCGGAAGTTCTGGCTGAGCCTGACGGCTGCGCTGGAGTCTGACTCTCTGCGTTCTCTTGTGGGGCGGGTGCGGTAAAAGGGGGATGGGGGAAGGGGGAAGGGGGAGGGAAAAGGGGAAAAACGGCTATGCCGTTGCGGCCTGGTGACGGCGCAACGAAGCGATGAGGCCGCGAAGCATGCTGCTTACCTCGACGTAGAATTCGACGAAGCGCTGGAAGTCGCCTTTGCGCAGGTACTTCCTGCGATCAGACAGCCGGACTTCCGTATCCAGCTCCGTTAGGGAGCCGACCGCGAACGAGAGGTGGTGAAGGTACTCTCCGGTGTGATGCCTGCCGTGTCCCTCGGCGATATTGGCCGCGACTGACACCGCCGCCCGCCTTATCTGAGCCGCAAGGCCGTAGGTTTCATGCTTCGGAAAGTTCTCTGTCAGGTCGTAACAGAAGTCCGCGAGGTCCATCGCTCTCTGCCAAACGATCAGGTCGCGATGGTTGTGAATCCTGGGACGAACGGGAATCGGGGCCATGAATCGAGGATACGGACTACTCGGGTCCGCACCTAACCAGAAATACGCCCCCCGTATCATTCCATCTCCCTCCCCCTTCCCCCTTCCCCCTTACCCCTTGTTGTCAGGCATCTTCCCCACTGCAATGGCCTTCTCATTCTCAGCGAATTCCGCAGCCCGATCTTCCGCACTGAGATTGACCATCACGACCCCCGTCAGCTTGTCGCCCCGCAGGTAGAATGCCGTGAAGTTCGGCGAGTTCGGGGTCGTGGAGCCGCGAATGTCGACCTTGGTCGGCGCGTCGGTGTCGCCAAGAATGTTGACGGTGATGTCAAACATGTCGGAGAAGTACGCGGCCTGGTGCGTGAAGGGCTCGTTCGCGCCGGCCATGTTGCGCCCCGCCTGCTTGCCCTGCGCCTCGGCGTTGCCCCAGTGCTCCAGCCGGCGCGGCTGCTTGCTGACCGGATCGGGAAACCGGGTGATGTCGCCCGCGGCCCAGACGTTCTTGCCCGGCGTTTCCAGGCGCACGTTCACTATGACCGCGCCCCGGTCGATGGCGAAGCCGCTGGTCGCGAGCCAGCCGGTATTGGGCTCCGACCCCACGCCCACCACGGCGATGTCGGCGGGAATCTGCTCGCCGTCCTTCGTCTGCACCGCGGACAGCTTGCCGCCCGCCGCCAGGAAGCGCTCGACCTGCTTGTTGGTCTTCACGACGACACCCTGCCCTTCCAGCACCTGCTGGAAGAAGGCCGAAATCTCCGGGCTGGCAAATCCGCGATACACGACCGGGCCCATCTCCAGCACCGTGACCTGGGCGCCGAGATGCCGGGCGGTCGCGCCGACCTCCATGCCGATGAAGCCGCCGCCGACGATGACCACGCGCGCCCCCGGCTTCAGCACGGAACGGAGCGCGTAGGAATCGGCGAGCGTGCGCAGGTACAGAATGCCGGTGGCATCGGTGCCCGGAACGGTGAGCTTGCGCGCCGCACTGCCGGTGGCGAGCAGGAGCCGGTCATAGTTGATCCGCTCGCCGGCCTCGGTTTGCACACTCTGCTTGCCAATGTGGACCGACTTGGCGGTCTGGCCGAGCTTCACGCGCACTTTCCGCTCGCGATACCAGGCGGCGTCGTGCACTCGCACCGTGTCGAGCTGCTCCTTGCCGGCGAGGAACCCCTTGGACAGCGGCGGGCGGTGATAGGGCAGCTCCCGCTCGGCACTGAGGAGGGTGATCACTCCCTGCTGGTCGAGCTCCCGGATCCCCTCCACCGCGCTTGCCGCGGCGAGGCCTCCGCCTACGATCAGGTATTGAAGGTCTGCCATGGGGTCCAAGTTATGGTCGGGGCGGCAGATAGCCAATACTTACTGACCTCGGGGGCAGGCGGCGGCCGGGCTCGGGAAGCCCCGTACGGCAGCATGGCATTTCACACTTTCAGGAGTGATGGAAACTCGCTAGTATCAACGGCCTAGGCGCACTTTAACCATGTCCGACGCGATCGAATCGACCGCCTGTCCCCGCTGCGGGGCGATGGTACCCGGATCGAGCCGTTACTGCGGCTCGTGCGGGGCCTCTGTGTCGCAGGATCCGATCACCCCCACGGTCGGTGCCGCAGTGGCACGGACCGACCGGCTGAGCGACTCCGGCGCATTACAACTTCGTCAGCTTCTGATGGATGCGACCGCCGGCGACTACGAGATCCAGGGCGAGCTCGGCCGCGGCGGCATGGCCGTCGTCTACACCGCCTTCGAGATCCACCTGGCCCGGCGGGTTGCCATCAAGATCCTGCCGCCGGAGCTGACCTTCACGCGCGGCGCCGCCGAGCGCTTCCAGCGCGAAGCCAGGACGGCCGCGGCGCTCGACCATCCCAACATCATCCCGATCTACCGCATCAGCTCCGGCGGGCGGCTGTTCTGGTACGCCATGAAGTTCCTCGAGGGCCGCTCGCTGGCCGAAATTCTCCAGGAAAAGGGACTCCTCACCGTGGGGGAGACGGTGGCGATCCTGGACCAGGTCGGCACCGCCCTGGACTACGCGCACCAGCGCCACGTCGTCCACCGCGATGTGAAGCCGGGCAACGTGATGCTCGACGTGGACGGCCGCGTGACGGTGACGGACTTCGGCATCGCCAAGGAGCTGACCGGCGGCGCGCTCACGGGGTCCGGCGCGATCCTCGGCACCCCCTACTACATGAGCCCGGAGCAGTGCCGGGGCGGCGCGGACATCACCGGGGCCGCCGACCAGTATTCGTTAGGCGTCATGGCCTACCAGATGGTCTGCGGACAACTGCCCTTCGAGGCCGACAGCGCGATCGACGTGATCCACAAGCACGTGGCCGAGCAACCGGCGCCGCTCGACCAGATCCTGCCCGGCCTCCCCAAGCATGTCATCAACGCGATCAACCGCGCGATGTCCAAGAAGGCGCCCGACCGCTTTCCCACGGTCCAGGCGTTCGTGAATGCGCTGAAGAACGCGCCGGCCGAAGTGACCCTGGTGATGGACGCGAAGCGGGGTCCGTCGCAGGTCAGCCGCCGGTCGACGGTGTCGCGGATGCCCGCCGTCCGGGGCTCGGCAAAGCGTGTCGCGGTGGGCTTCGTGGTCATCGGAACCCTGGTGTCCGGCGTGTTGTACATGAACAACCGCATGACTGGCGTGGCCGAACCGACCTCGGCGATACGGCCGCCAGCGGGCCCGACGGGCGCGCCCGGCCAGGCATCGAATCCGCCGGCGCCGGGGCCGGAAACCACTCCGGGCCGCACCGGATCGCCGCCGACGCAGACGCGCGTGACTCCGCCGCGCACGGCACCGAATCCCACGGCGCCCGGCGCCGCGCGAGCGAGTGGCCGGGTGCGCATCAGCATCGCGCCCACGTACGCGACGATCACGATCGCCGGCAGGACGATCGCGGACCGCCGGGGGTGGGCCGATTCACTGCCCGCGGGCACCTACCCGCTCACGGTGACGCGCGAGGGCTACGCCACGGTCACGCGGAACGTCACGGTCAGCGCGGGACGGGAGACGGTGATCGAAGTGACGCTCCAGCCGCGGAGCCAGCCTTGAGCCTCCGACTCCGGCATCGAGCCGTCGTCGCCGCAGTTTCGCTCGCCGTTCTCCCCTTCCCTCTCCTGGCCCAGACCGCACGCGATTCGCTCGCGGCGGGCCGGCGCGCCTACGAGACGGTCGATTATTCCGCCGCGGTACGGCTGCTCCCCGTAGGCCTGGTGGCCGCGGGCGCGCGCGATACCGCGTGGTCGGCGGGCGTGCACATGCTCACCGACGCGCTCATCGAGCAGGGCGCCGACTCCCTGGCGCGACTCTGGGCGCGGTGGGCCTGGCGCACGGCACCGTCGTTCGCGATCGACTCGGCGGCCTTTCCGCCGCGTGTGATCGCCGTGCTGTCCGCCGCGCGTACCGCCGTCGGCCCCATCCCGGCGGGTGACAGCCTCGCCCCCACCACATTCGAGCCCGCCGGCGGACGGGGCCAGCTGCGCATCGCGCGCGTGAGCGGCGTCGCCTTTGCCGTCATCGAGGGCGTCGGCACCATCCTGCCCGGCGAGTCCCGCAGCCTGTCTCCCCACACCTACGCGATTCGCATCACGGCCGACGGCTTCCCGCCCATCGTCGCGGTGCGCGAGGTACTGCCGGGCTTCGCCACGGTCATCACGCCACGGCTGGTCCGGCAGGTCGCCGTGACTCCCCAGGCGGCGCCCTCCGCGGCGCCGGCAGCATCCCCCGCTCCACCGGTACGCGGCAGCGTGCTGAGTGCCGCGGGCGCGAACATCTGCGCGGTCCAGGGCTCCCAGCTCTACTGCTGGGGCGACAACACCTTCGCGCAGCTGGGCGGCGGGTTCATCGATACCACGGTGCATGCGCCGGTCGCGGTTCCCGGTGATGATTCCTTTCGCGCGGTGAGCGTCGGCGCTACGCATGCCTGCGGACTCACGACGAGCGGCAAGGCGTACTGCTGGGGATTGGGAACCAGTGGCGAGCTCGGTGGCGGCCGCCCCCTCTCGAGCGCGAGTCCCGCGCCCGTCGCCGGGGGCCAGGCCTTTCTCCAGATCGCCAGCGGTGGAACGCATACGTGCGGCCTCACGCTGGCCGGGACGGTCCTCTGCTGGGGAGCCAATACCGGGGGCCAGCTCGGCAACCGCACCAACGCGCCAAGCGCCGCGCCGGTCGCCGTGGCGCTTCCCGCGACGATCACCGTCACCGCCATCAGCGTCGGCGGCTCGCACGCGTGCGCCCTCGCGTCCACCGGCTCGGCCTGGTGCTGGGGAGGCAACGGCGCCGGCCAGCTCGGCAACGGCTCGACCAGCGATGCCAGCGCGCCGGTGGCGGTGCCGGCCCCGGTGCCGTTCCGGCTGGTGCGCGCGGGCGGCGCCCACACCTGCGCGCTTGCAACTACCGGCGCCGCGTACTGCTGGGGCACGAACACCAGCGGCCAGGCGGGCACCGGCCAGGCTGGCGCCTCGGAGCTGCGACCGGTCGCCGTCACGGGTGGCCTGTCGTTCGATTCGCTCGATACCGGAGAAGCGCACACCTGCGGCCGCACGACCGATGGCGCGGCCTACTGCTGGGGCATGAACCGGTACGGCCAGCTCGGCAACGGGCAGACGTCCGACAGTCCGCGTCCGGCGCTCGTCGTGGGCGGTCACGTGTTCCGCGCTCTGGCGCTGGCCGCGACGAGCTCGTGCGGGCTGGATACCGACGGCGTGATTCGCTGCTGGGGTTCCAATGCTCAGGGGCAGCTCGGCAGCTTCGGCGGCCGGTCGAGCGCGATTGCGGCACCGGTCCTGCTGCGGCCCACGGCGTGGACGGCGACGTCCGGGCTGTTCGTCATCGCGAGTCTTCGAGAGCGTTTTGACGACGGGAATTTCAGCGCGGGCCCGGCGTGGCTCGCCGATTCGGCGTCGGGGGCGCGCCTGGGCGTCGTGAATGGCGTGCTCGAGATATCACGGCATGCGGCGCGCCCCATCAGTCAGGGCGCGGACATCACGCTGCCGGTGCACGTTCCCGTCAGCCGGGCCACGCAGATCCAATTCGACGTGCAGGTGCTTCCTGACAGCGCGCGGCGCGGCTGCGGCCTGAACTGCGCCAGCTGGCCGGCGCGGGTGCGGCTCCGGGTCCGCAACAGCGACCTGACGGAGTCGGAGGTCTGGTACGGCTACAGCGACATCGGAGGCACCAGCCACACGCTCGGGAACGTGGTCATCGTGGGCCGCGGCGACGCGCCGGCCGGCGAGTGGCTGCGCGAGCAGCGCTTCACGGTCCGCGATGCCCTGCCGCGCGCCGACACCATCATCCAGATCTCGGTCGGCGGGACGGGGACGGACTACGCGGCGCGCTTCGATAACATCTACCTGCCGGTGCCGGTGCTGGCGTCGGTGGATGTGAAGCCCGATTCGCTGGTGCTGCTGTCGACGGCGCCGTCGCCGCCGCTGCGCGCCACGGCGAAGGATGACGCGAACGCCGAGCTGCCATGGGTGCGGGTGCAGTGGTCGAGCGGCGACACCACCATCGCGCGGGTGGATTCGCTTGGCGCGGTGACGGCGGCGAAGACGGGACGGGCCTGGGTGCGCGGGATGGCGGGCACGGTCGGCGACAGCACGAAGGTCATCGTCAGGCTGGCGCCTCCAGCCCGGACGCCGGGAAGGAGACAGCACCGGCCCTGAATGCTTCAGGCCGAGTAACGGGAATGCAGACGGATTCGGGGTCAGGCCGGATCAGGATCAGGCAGGCGAAGATAAAACAGGGGGCTGGCGGTTGCGTTCGCCGGCCCCCTGTGCTCTCGCTGCCTGATGCCGATGCTGCCTCACCCTGAACACGTCTGCATCCCGCTACTCCTACTGAGCAGTGTCAGCGGATCAGGCCTCCGTCTGGTGCGCGTGCCGCCGCCGCTCGCCGTTCTGCCGGATCAGCACCGAGCTGACCAGCGGGAACCGCTCCGCGAACCACAGG
>JAYTEN010000124.1:0-5185 GCA_043735145.1 Gemmatimonadota bacterium
CACCTCGCCCGGCGCGACCTCGACGTCCCGCAGCACGCCATCCTCGCGGACCCTGACGAGCGCCGGACCGATCACGGTGAGGATTTCGGTGCCGATGCGGTGGTGGTGGTTGCCGCGCACCGCCCCGGGAGCGCTGCGGACTACATGCACGTTGCGCTGCCCCGGCAGCTCATCGGCGGCCGCCGGCTCGAACACGAAGCCCCGCGCGTCGGCGCGGAGGTCGAGACGATCGAATCGAGCCCGGGCGCCCGTCACCGCCAGACCCTGGCGCGATGGCATCGGACGTATCCAACCAGCGGCGTGCGGGGTACAGAAGCCATGCTCACCTTCCACGGCCAGGAGGCCGGACGATGCGGCGTATCACTCTGATGATGCTGACGGGCGTTTTCATCGCGGGGGCCTGCAAGGGCGACGCCGCCGCGCCCGCCGCGAACGAGATCTGGGCGAAGAACTCGGCCTTCACCCCCAGCCCGCGCACCTCGAATGCGGGGGCGGCCGTCACCTGGGTCAATCAGGACGGTGTCACTCATAACATCACGTCGAGCGATGTCCCGACCGGCGCGGCCCCGTTCGCGCAGACGATCGGGCCGGGCGCCACCTTCCAGCTGACCCCAACCATCGCCGGCAGCTACCAGTACTACTGCACCATCCACGGCACGCCGACCACGGGTATGCACGGCACGTTGAGCGTCGTCGTGCCCTAGCTGCTGTGATCGTGCTGGATGTGCCAGCGGCCCTGCTCGTCGCGGCGCAGGACGAGCGACGTCGGACCGCGCGCCACCACCGAGTCCCGCCGGGTCAGCACGTAGTAGGCGATCGCGTTGAGCGTATTGGGGCCGACCGCTTCCACTTCGAGGCGCTCGAAGTGGAGCGAGTCGCGCACGCCGCCGGGCTCGAAGCGTGGCGCATACCGGGCCTTGATGTTCGCCGCGCCGTGAACCACCTCACGCGGCGTCACATAGGTCGCGTCGGCCGCGTAGTCCGACATGAAGCCATCGAGATCGCCGTGATTCCATGCGGCAGCGCCATGGGCGAGAAGCGCCTCGGCGGCCTGCCGCGCCGTTTCGGGCGCCACGTCGTTCCGCCGCACACTGACGCTGCATCCGCACACCGCCACGGCCACAATCGTGGCGCAGGCGGTCACGACCCGCCCCGCCGCCCCCCGGTCCCCCGATCCCCGTGTTGTCATCCGACCGCCCTCCGCATGAAGCTCCGCAAGCCCAGTATCCAGAACACGACCGTGATGACCGACAGTCCGCCCACCACCATGATCATCGGCATGTGAGGCCGGCCCGGCACGAGCACGCCCCGCAATCCTTCCGCGACGTAGGTGAGCGGATTGAGGAGGACGAGGTACTTCATGACCGGCACCGCGCTGAGCCCGCTCCACGGATAGTAGGCGCAGCCGAACATGATCATTGGCGCCACCACCAGGCCAAAGAGCAATCCGATCTGCTGGCCCTCGAACACGGTACCGAGGAAAAGACCCAGCATCGAGAAGGCGGTCGCGCCGAACACCGTCACCGCGAGCACCACGCCGAAGTGCGCCATCGAGAGTCCCTCGATGGGCCCCATGATCAACCGCGCGAGCGGCAGGACGAACAGGGCCGCGATGATGCCCTGCAGCGCCGCCACGACCACCTTCTCGAAGGCGACGAGGTGGCTGTCGATCGGCGCGAGGAGCCGATCCTCGATCTCCTTGGTGAAGCCGAAGTCGGCGACCATCGGCAGGGCCACCGATTGCACCGCCGCCATCGCGAGGCTCACGGCGAGGACGCCGGGCAGCAGCGCCGCGGTGTAGCCGTGCTGCACGAAGCCCATCCGGGGCAACAGGAAGCCGAATACCACCGTGAACATGAGCGGCTGCATCGCGGTGCGTAGCAGGAAGAATCCGATCTCGCGCCGCACGACCACCAGGTCGCGCATCACGAGCGCCCAGAAGACGCGGGCGGCGGGCACCGCGGTGGGCGGGCCGAGACGCGCGGACACGCTCAATCGAGCTTCCTTCCGGTCAGGGAGACGAAGAGCGTTTCGAGGCTGGGCTCCGCCAGATGAATATCGGTCACCTGCCGGCCGCTGGCCTGCGCGATGCCGATCAACGCCGCGACGGAGGGACCGCCGCGCGGATGCCAGGCGCGCAGGACGCGCCCCTCGGCTTCGGCATTCAGCGTACCCGGCAGCGCGCGCGCCGAGGCCACCAGCGGCTCGGCGGGCCCGTCGAGACTGATCTCGATGAGGGTGCCGCCGGGCGCGCGCTTCTTGAGCTCCGCGGGGACGTCGCATGCCAGCAGTCGCCCGCGATCCACGATCGCGATGCGGTCGCAGAGCTGGTCGGCCTCTTCCATATAGTGCGTCGTCATGGCGATGGTGCGGCCTTCGGCGTGCAGCGCCCGCAGGATCTCCCATAGCGCCAGCCGCGCCTGCGGATCCAGGCCGACGGTGGGCTCGTCGAGAAAGATGACCTGGGGCTCGTGAATCAGCGCGCGCGCGATCATCAGCCGCTGCTGCTGGCCGCCCGACAACTGGTCCACCTTCGCGCCGGCACGGTCGCCGAGGCCGAGCTGGTCCAGCAGCTCCTGCGCTCTCCGCGCCGACGACGCGCGCGGGTAGCCGAAGTACGCCGCGTGAAAAATCAGGTTCTCGATGACGTTCAGGCCGCGATCGGGGTTGGGCCGCTGCGGCACCACGCCGATGCGCTGCCGCACCTCGACTGCCTGGCGCACGACGTCCTTGCCGTGCACGAAGGCGTGCCCCGCGCTCGGCAGCACGCGCGTCGTCAGGATACCGATGGTGGTGGTTTTTCCCGCGCCGTTCGGGCCGAGCAGCCCGAAGAATTCGCCGGCCGGAATCGCGAGATCGAGGGCCTCGAGGGCGACAATCCCGCCGTCGGCTATCGTGGTGCCCGACTGCACCGTCATCGCGTGGGTATTGGGATTGAACGATGCGCTCGGCCCGCGCGCTTTCTTCTTCGGCGCCGGGTAGACCTTCCGCAGTGCTCTGGTTTCGATGGCGGCGTCCATGGGTCTGGGAGTCTAGTCGCCAAGTCGCCTGGCCGCCAAGTCGCATAGTCACCGGTGGCAAGAAGAAGCGCCCGGCTTGAATGCCGGGCGCTCTGACAGCTTGGCGACTTGCGGCTGGTAACTAGGTGGCCGAGCAGCCCGTGACGGCGTGAGTGTTCAGGTTCAGCGTGCAGTTCAGGCCATTCACCGTGATCGCCACGTTGCCGGACACGTCCGCGGGGAAGGTGACGACGATGCGGCGCGTGAAGGTGCGCTCACCCTGGTTGGGGCCGGCGGTGATCGTGATCTTGCCGGTCATGTTGCGCACGTAGCGGCCCGACACCGGGTACGGGTTGGCGCTGCGGGGCACGTTGAAGACAATCGCCTGGATCGAGTCGAGGGCCGTGTTCGTCATGGTGCGCGAGCGCGAGGTCCCGTCGGTCGTGCCCGAGAAGCGCGTCGTGTCGCTGCTGCCGCCGAAACCGTTGTGGATGCGCGTGGTCTCGGTACCCGCCAGGCCGCTGATGGTGAGACTGCGGGCGCGATGCAGCGCCACATTCATCGTATCGGCACCGTGGGGCGTGGCGTTGGTGCGGCTGAAGGAACCACTCATGGTGACGGTGAGCTGGACCGAGTCGGTGGTGGTCGCGTTGCACGCGCCCTGGACCTGGCCCGCGGCGAAGCACGTCCGCGTGCGCGCGACGGTGATGCCCGGCGCGGCGGGATCGGCCGGCGGCGCGGGCAGGCCCGCGAACGTCTCGTTCAGCGTCAGTTCGGCGATGTCACTGGCGATGGCGTCGCCCGTGGCGGACGCGACATCGGAGACGAGCTGGGCGTCGGAGACGGCGCCCGCTCCGGCCCCGGTCGAGTCACTACAGGCCGTGAACGCCGCAGCCGCGGCGACCAGGCCCATCCGGATCATGGTGTTTCGTGTCATGGCTCACTCCTCCTGAGTAGGGGCGGACGGCACGCGCCGCCAGGCAATCAACTGCCCATCTGACGCCCGGACGCGGTTGCTGTTAAGCCGTTCCCGCTGGGGTGACGGGCATCACTCAGTGCAGCCCGCGCTCCTGCTCGAAGTATACATGACACCGCCGCCGCCTCTATGTCTCACTTCCATACCCCATAGCCCTACCCCTTTACCCCTATTCCGAACGCAACGCCCGCATGGGATCCACGCGGGCCGCGCGTCCTAACGCGCCTCGCTCAGTCGCTCGAGAAGCGAACGCAGCGCATCCGCGGCAATGGCCGACTTGGCGGTGATCAGCACGGTGCCCAGGCTGGCGGTGCCGGTGGCGAGCGGGTACGCCTCAGAGGGCGGCATCACGCGGATCGCATTGACGTGCGCCGTGCCCGGTGCCGCGCTGACGGCGGCGCCGGCGCGGCTCTGGGTCAGCACCACCCGCTGGCCCGAGTCGGTGAGCTGCACCACGCGGACCCGCGGGCGCGGCCCGCCGGTGGACTTGGCGATACTCTCGACGCTCAGGCCCTGGATGATCCCGATGGTCGCGCCGAGAAACTCCGCGGCGTCGGCGCGATTGGTGGAAGACCATCCGCCGCCCGCGAGCTCGCGATCGGGTTCGCCCGCCGAAGGCGCGCTGGCCGGCGGCGCGCCGGCAGCCGGTGCGTTGGACGGGGCGGAGGTTACCGGCGCGGGTGCGGTTGCGACCGGCACCGTCACGACCGGCGCCGCGACCGGCGCGGGGACCGTCGCCGCTGCGGCCGGCTGCGCTACCGGCGGCGCGGGAGTTTCGGTTCGTGCCGCGGGCGGAGTGGTCGTCGCGGCCGGGCGCGTCACCGGGAGGGAGAGCACGGCCGCCTGACGAAACGCCGCCGGCGCAGCCTGGGACTCACGCGTGGCCGGCGCGGCCGCCGGCGGCGGGGCCCCGGCGCGACGATCCTGCGCTGTCCGCGCGCGCGCCGCGGCCGGTGCGGGCACCGTGACGGCGGGCTCCGCCGCGACATCATTGGCGCGGGGAGCGCGGGGGCCGGCGTGGCCGGCCAGGTAACTGAGCAGCGCGACGCCGGCGACGACGGCGGCAATGGCAAGGCGGCCGGCGGTGACCGGCGACGCCATGGCCGGCGCCAGTGCGCGCTCCGGCTCCGGCTCCGGCGCGCGGGACGCGGCACGCCGGCGCTCCGGAGGGACGTCCTCGGCGCGGCGGCGTTCCGGCTCCGCCGCGCGA
>JAYTEN010000125.1:0-9417 GCA_043735145.1 Gemmatimonadota bacterium
TCCCGCAACATCTGGGTGGATGCCGGCGACGTGGTGTCGTGCGCCTTCACTCATGTCTTCACGACCGGCGGCTCGCACCTGGTGCGCATCGCCGTCGAGAACGTGCTCCCCGTCGACGCGGACCTGTCCAACAATGCCGCCTCGGGCACCTTGCGCCTGGCCGTGCCGGTCGCCGGCGGGCCGTCCTCGACCATCGATGGTTACGTCACCAGCGGCACCTTCACCTCGGCCGATACCTTCGAAACGAAGTGGACCGCGCCGGACGGCTCGGTCTTCCTGGAACAGCGCAACGGCTCGCGGACCACGGGCACACAGTTCGCGTTCAACGCCACCGGCGTTATCAGTACCGCGCTCACCTTTCCGCTCACCCGCATCGAGATTGCCGAGAACGGCGACGGCCGCCTGCTCATGTCGCTGCGCCTCGACGACGTCGCGGCCTCGAGCGTCAGCCCCGGCGCGAGCTGCGCGTCGCGCGACCAGGGCGACGGCACGGCGCTCTACCTCTGCGCCTACGACCAGGGGTTCACCGTCGTCACCTTCGCCCACAACGCGGGCACGGTGACGTACCAGTCCACCGAGTACTCGAACTTCTGGAACGGCTCGGCCTACGACCAGAACACCTACGTCGTGAACGACGTCGTCACCACCGGTGTGTTCGCCGACGTGCGCGCGACCTTTGCGCTCAACCTCCAGGTGACGGACGGCGCCACGCTGTACGTCCTCAACGCCGCCGGCCCGATGGGGGCCTCGAGCGTGTCGGATATTTCGCCTCGCCAGTGTGTCACGCAGCCGATCGTCATCGCGCCCGTTACCTATTCGGCGGCGACGTGCTTCGCGTCGACCTACCTGTTCAATGGATTTGTCGGAACGTTGAGCGGCGCCGGAATGTCGGCGCAGCCCGCGGGCGCGCCGCTGCCCTAGGGCGCGTTGCTGTTCGTAAGGCACTACACGAGGCCCGCGACCCGGATCGCGGGCTTTCGTGTGTCCACAACACTCGGGATCATCGCGCCCGGATCAGGGCCGGCACCGATAAGGCGCCGCCGCGCATCACATAACGCACCGACTGCACGTTGGCGATGTCCTGCGTCGGGTCCGCCGACAGCACCACCAGGTCGGCCATCTTGCCCGGTTCCAGCGTCCCGAAATCGCGTTCGCGGCCCATCGCGCGGGCGCCGTTCTTTGTTGCCGCCACCAGAACGGCCATCGGGCTCATGCCGGCCTGCTGCATCGACGTCATCTCCCAATAGACCGACGGTCCATGCAGGGTGAGCGGGTTTCCGGCGTCGGTTCCCATCGCGATTTCGATGCCCGCCGCCTGCACGCGGCGCAGGTTCGCGATGCCGATCTCGAGCCGTCGATCGGTGACACCGGGGGTGCCGCCGGGAATGGTGTCGGTGGCCCGTGCGTGCGCGATCGTGGTCGAATCCACGCACGACAGCGGGTAGTGCGGCTCGAAGTGGCGGGCCCGTACCTGCCGGTAGCCGTCGCCCACCGTCAGCGTCGGTGTGTAAACGACGTGATGATCGCGGGCCAGGTGGAGGAACTCATCGTCGACCGGCTCGCTCATCACGCCGTGCACCAGCAGGTCGGCGCCGGCGCGCAGCGCGTCCTTTGCCTCCCAGAGTCCGGTCGCGTGCACGATCAGCCGCGCGCCGAGCCGGTGGGTTTCCTCCGCGGCGGCGCGAACGACGGCCTTGAGCGCGTTCGTGTCGGCGCCGGAGCGCACCACGTACCACACCTTGATGGCGTCGGCTCCGCGGGCCAGGTTGGCGCGCACGCCGGCGCGCGCCGCCGAATCGGTGGGAATGAAGACGATCTGCTTGGCGTCGGGCAGGTTGATCCAGTGGTCGATCGTGGACAGCAGCGGTCCCGCCGCCGCGACGTGCGGCGCCGCGAGATCGTTCTCGGCCCGAGCCCGCAGCGCGTACGACCAGGAAAACCCGCCGACGTCGAAGACGCCCGTGACGCCGCTGCACACATACGCGCGCAGGAAACGATCGGGATGCGCCTCGAGGTCCGCGACCACGCGCTCGTACGGGAAGTCCGCGCGGCGGTCGAGCGCGTCGGGTCGACCGTCTACCCAACCCGTCTGCCCGAAATGCACATGCGCATCCACCAGCCCGGGGATGATCCAGGTGCCGCGCAGGTCCATCGTGTCGCGCACCGGCTCTCCGCTCATGCCCGTGCACGTGGCGCGGGTGCCGGCACAGGCGATGCGGCCGCCGCGAACCACCACGATCGCGTCGGGCACCGGCGCGCCACCGTTCCCGTCCACGAGCGTCGCCCCGGCTAGTACCACGGGCGCGGGACTCGTTCCGGCGGGCGCGGCGAACGCCGTGCTGACGGCGATCCTCCAGCCGCCGGGTGTCCGCACGAAGAGCCGCTCGCTGGTGCCGTGCGTGGTGACGCCGCGCTGCGTGACCCGATAGCGATAGGTGCCGTAGACCACGCCGGGCCGGACCGGCACTAGCGCGAGGTCGGTCGCGATCAGCGAATCGGGCCACGTCGTGTCGCGCTCCGCCGCCATCGGCGCGTAGCCGAGCTGGAGGCCGCCCGGGCCATTGCGCGCGAACGTCGGAGCGTCGAGGTAGTACGACAGGTAACGCGGCCGGTCCCGCTTGTGAATCGCGTCGATGTTGCCCTCGAAGACGCGGCGCGCCTCGGCGGTGTCGCCGCGCGTTTGCGCCTCGGCGGTCCGGGGGGACGGCGGCAGGGCGGTCAGCACCGCCGTCAACCCCGCCACCACGCCCAGCCATCGGGCGCAACCATCGTACCGCCGTACCGCCGTACCGCCGTACCGACGTACCGCCCCGTTCATGGCTCGCTCCTCTGATAGACGACCTGCCCGCCGAGCACCGTCATGACCACATGGGTGTCGAGAATGCGCTCGGGCGCGACCGACATGATGTCCTGGTCGAGCACCACGAAGTCGGCGTACTTCCCCGGCGTCAGCGATCCGCTCACGCCCTCCATGAAGCCCGCGTAGGCGGGCCAGATCGTCATGCTCCGCAGCGCTTCCTCGCGCGTCATCCGCTCCTCGGGGAACCAGCCGCCGGCGGGCCAGCCATTGGCGTCCTGGCGCGTGAGCGCCGAGTGGAAACCGATCAGCGGGTTGACGGGCTCGACGGGGAAGTCGGTGCCGTTGGGGATGATCGTTCCGGTGTTGAGCAGCGATCGCCACGCATAGCCGCCCTGGGTCCGCGTCCACCCGATGCGATTCATCGTCATGGCCGCGTCGGAGGTCTGGTGGCTTGTCTGCATGGAAGGGATGACGCCCAGCTGCGCGAAGCGCGGGATATCCTGGCGATGGATGATCTGCGCGTGCTCGATCCGGAAGCGGTGATCGGCGCGCGGCACGGCGCGCAGCGCCTGCTCGTAGGCGTCCAGCGTGGTGCGGTTGGCGCGGTCGCCGATGGCGTGGGTGTTGACCTGGAAGCCGGCGCGCAACGCCGCCTCGGCGACCCGCTCGATGCGTTCGGGCGGATTCAGCACCAGCCCCCGGTTGCCGGGATCGTCGGAATAGTCCTCGAGGAGCGCGGCGCCGCGCGAGCCGAGTGCGCCGTCGGCGTACATCTTGATGGCGCGGATCCAGAGGTGGCCGTCGTAGAGAGCGCTCTGCGGTCCGCGCTGCAGGAAGTGCATGATCGTCGCGCTGTCGCCGTCCACCATCACGTAGTTGCGCAGGTTGTATTGCCCCGCGCGCGCCAGGTCTTCGTAGATCGCAATCGTGCCGGTGTCCTGGCCGGCGTCGTGAATGCCGGTCAGGCCCCATCGGTTCGCTTCGGTGATCGCGGCGAGGATCTCGGCGCGGTGCTCTTCGGGCGAGGCCCGCGGCACCACGCGATAGATGAGTCCCTGCGCGGCATCCACGAAGACGCCGGTTGGCGCGTTGCCCGCGCCGCGCAGGATGCGGCCGCCCGTCGGGTCCGGCGTCTGCGCCGTGATGCGCGCCAGCTCGACGGCCTTCGCGTTGGCCAGCACCGCGTGCCCGTCCACGCGCGTCATTACGACCGGGTTGTCCGGGACGGCGCGCGTCAGCGCCTCGTTGGTCGGGAAGCGGGTGTCGGCCCACTCGTTCTGGTTCCAGCCGCGGCCGCGAATCCACTCGCCGGGCCGCAGCTCACGCGCGCGGGCGACGACCCGCGCGATGACTTCGTCGTATGATCGCGTACCGGTGAGGTCCACCGTGCGCAGCGCGGTGCCCAGCCCGGTGAGGTGCGCGTGCGCATCAACCAGGCCCGGAACCACGGTGCGTCCGCCCAGGTCGAGCATCCGCGTCGCGGGACCCCGGAGCGTCATCGCCTCGGAGGTGCTGCCGGCGAAGACGATCCGCCCGGCTCTGACCGCGAGGGCCTGGACGAGCGGCCTTGCAGGATCCACGGTATGAATGCGACCTGCGGTAACGATCAGGTCGGCGGGCGGCTGGGGCGCGGCTGCTTGGGCGGTGGCGAGCGCTGGAACTGCCACCATGGTAAGGTTTAACCACATGGTACGCATGAGCTTGCTAATCACGAGGCACTTTCGACGAATGTGAGAGTGGTCACGCTTGCCGAGCCGGAAACACGGTATATTCTTTGCTCAAACCATGAATGTGGCAATGATCAGACTTTCTGACCTTCGATTTGGGCTCGCGGCGCTCGTGGCCGCGACGGCCTTTGTCGCGTGCACGGACCCCATCGCGCCGGCCGCAGACCCTCCGTCGGAATTCATCGCCGTGCGTCGCGCCTGGCTCCCCGGCGAGCGCGCCGCGACGATCGCCGCGATCCAGGCCAACCAGAGCTGGGGCTTCATGTCCGACTACGCCGCCGACATCTACCACGATGTCGATTCGGTGACGGTCGTCGCGTCGAATCCTGATTTCTCGCTGCGCGCCGTCAACGGCGCCAGCCTGCTCCTCGAGCCGCGGTTCGCGACCACCTGGAACATCGGTGGCATGGATATCGTGAACATCAACATCAATCCGGTGCCCCGCGACACGGTGCACTGGATCGGCGTTTTCTGGTCCAATCCCGTCGAGCCGACGTGGAAGGGTTTCGCCTACGGCGGCGGCGGACTCGCGACCAACACGATCCTCGCCCGCACCGACGTCAACACGACGGCGTTTGATGCCACCGGCAACAAGACCGGTGCCGGCGGCGGCGAGATCCGTGCCAGCACCGGCACCTTATGGCAGGGCAACGGCCCCATCGCCGGTGCCATCAATGACATGCAGGTGACCGCCGCCGCGTACGGCGCGACTTCGACCGTCACGACGGGCCCCTACCTCGGCGGCACGAAGGCCTCGGGCAGCATGCAGGGCCGGTTGCACTCGGTAAGCATGACCCGCATCCAGGGCACCGACGCGCCGAACCCGATGACGGTGGACTACGACTTCCGCGGCGTGTCCATCGGATCGGTGCGCATCGTGTGCGTCTTCAATTCGCCGTGCACCACCAACACGCCGAACCTCATGGCATCGCTTCGCGCATCCTACCGCACGGCCGTGGGGCCGTCCCTCCGCCGCTGAGCACCCGGTCACGCGCCGGCCTGGTGGCGCCGGCGCTCCGGCGCGGGATCCGCCGCTAGGACGCCAGCCGTTCGTCCTGCTGCCGCAGCCGCCGGCAGAGGACGCGAATCACGCCTTCCGCGATTTCCGCCTGCTCGTGCAGGATCTCGTAGAACTCCTCGCTGCCTATTCTCAATACCTCGGTCTCGCCGATGGCGCGCACCGTCGCGCTGCGCGGCTCGCTGTCGAGGATCGCCATCTCGCCCACCGAGTCGCCCGGCTCCAGCCGAGCGATTGCCTGGCCGGCGCGCTCGACGCTCGCGCCGCCAGTGACGATGATGAACAGCGCATCGCCCCGCTCGCCCTCATGCACGATGGGTTCGCCCGCGGCATAGCTCTGGTGCTCGGCGATGCGCGCGACCGGCGCCAGGTCCTCGCCGAGCACGCGCTCGAAGATCGCGGTGCTCTTGAGGAACAGGATTTTCTCGAGGGTCGACTGCATGGTCTTCTCCGGGGAAGTGGCCGAGCCCGCCGACATGGCGCGTCTCGCGCCTTCGCGTACCAGGGGATCGGGATGATGGATCAGCAGGGCGCCCTGGATGGCGCCTTCGGGTTCGCCCGCGCGGGCCAGCGCATCGAGCGCGAGCAGAGCGACGTAGGGGTTCGGGTGGCTGCAGTGCGCGACCAGGAATGCCACTGGGTCGGGTGCCGGCCCGGCTGCCACGCGCGCGAGGCCGTCATCGGCGAACGGCATGACCACGGCGCGAAGCGGCGCGTCGAGGAGGGTGTCGAGCACCTCGAGGGCGTTGGCGCGGCGTGCCGGATCGCCGATATGCTCGCGCACCAGTGCGAGCGCGTCGAGGTCAAAGCGCAGGGCGAGAATCCGCAGCACCCGGCGGAGCACGCGATCGCGGCGCGACTGGAACAACTCGTCCAGCAGCGGCGACGCAAAGCGCGGACGCGCCGCCGCCCATCCGATGCGGTTGCGCTCGGCTTCGGCGATCTCGGCCCGGACCAGCGCGACCACCGCGGCCACCGATTCGCGCGGCAGCGAGAGATCCTGGCGCAGGTGCGACAGCGCGGCGTAGAGGCGCAGCCGCAGCCGGCTGTCGTTGGCGTCCACGTGACGCCGCAGCAGCCGGTACGACGCCGGCACCGAGAGGCGCCGCAGCAGGCGCGGGACCTCGAGGCGCACGGCGCGCGGGACGCCGTCGTCATCGAGCAGCGCGGCCAGCGGCACCGCGGCGCGCTCGCCCACCGCGACCAGTGCCTGGCCCGCGAGCGAGCGGCAGGCGGGGTCGCCGAGCAGCCCGATCAGGGTCGGCGCCAGGCGCGGGTCGCCGGTGCCGGCGGCCGAACGCAGCGCGGCGCGACGCACGGCGACGTCGGGATTCGCGAGCAGCGCCTCGAGGGGTTGCCAGGCGCCGCGGCCGATGTAGCGGACGGCCCGCGCGGCGACGAGCAGGTCGTCGCGTGCGTCCGAGGCGAGGAGGCGCGCGAGCTCGGCGGTGCCGGCCTCGGCGCCGGCGTCGCCGCCGTTGCGGAGCATCCCGGCGAGCGCATTGCCGCGCGCCAGCGGGTCGGGGTCGCGGAGCAGCGCCGTGAGATCGGGCACCGCGGCCTGGCGCGCCAGGGCAGAGAGGGCGAGGGCCGCCGCCGCCCGCACCGGCGGGGACGGATCGCGCAGCGCCGCGCGCACCGTCGCGAGCTCCTCAGCGTCGGGGTGGGCCGGCGGCCGCACCGCCAGGTGCTCGAGGGCAGCGACGCGCACGTCGGTGGTCCCCCGGGCGACCAGGTCGAGCACCGCGTCGGTCACGTCGGCGGAACGCTGGTCGGCGAGCTGCTCCAGGGCGACCAGGATCCGGCGGGGCTCGCCCTCGCGCAGCGTGCGCACCAGCATCGCGCGGCCGGCCGAGTCGAGGACGAAGCCCTCCTCGAGCGCGAGCGTGCGACGCGCGCTGAGCGTGCTTTCCAGCTGGCGCAGGTACCGCCGGCGCACCAGCGGGATCAGCGCGAGCCATCCCGCGACGAGCGGCAGGCTGACCAGCGCGAAACGCTGCGGCGCGCCCGCCAGCACGCCACCTAACGATAGAACCGCGGCGCCGGCCAGCGCGAAGCCGAGGGGCTTGACCACCGCGTCAAGAAAGGCGCGCGCCCGGGCGCGGACCGCGGCGGGGAAGGGGACGTACAGCGCCTGGAAGGTCGTTTCCTGGATGGTGTACTGGAATCCGAGATCGCTGAATTTCATGATGCCGGCGGCCAGCACGCGCGGCCACGCCAGCAGCGCCGCGCTCGACAGCCCGAAGGCCGCGGGCATCACCGTCATGCCCGCGCCGACACCGGCGCGCGCCAGCAGTCGCGGCGTCACCACCAGCTGAAAGAGAAAGGCGATGGCGCCGCTGACCGCATAGAAGTGGGCGAAATAGCGCGCGAGGTCGTCGCCGGTGAAGGTCGCGCGGGCGATGGCCTTGAACTGGTAGTCGCCCACGTTCACGGCGGTGAACGCGAGCAGGACGAGCAGGGCCAGCGCGCCGATGTAGGGGTCGGCGACCAGCGGCCGGCGGGCGCCGCGCCGCGGAGGGGTAAAACCCGGACGTTGCGAGCGCTCGGAGCGGGCCTCCCCGGCCAGCGTGGCCGCGACCGCCGCCATGACGAGCATCAGGGCGACGAGGATGAGAATCAGCTGCGGCGTCCCGATCGTCCGCACCACCACGCCGGTGCCCAGGCCCACGACCACCGACGCGAGCAGTCGCGCCGAGCCGATGGTGCCAAAAAGCCGCCGGGCGCTGCGCGCGTCGTGCAGGTCGTTGGCCAGGGTCCAGAACTGCACGATGAACAGGTTGGCGACGATCTCGCTCCACACGTAGAAGGCGGGATAGATGAAGGGCCGGTCGGCGCGCACCAGCAGCCAGGCCGCGAGGTAGGTGGCCACGCCGATGGCGCAGGAGAAAGCGATCATGCGCTGGCGCGAGAGACGGTCGGCGAGCCGGCCGTAGGCGAGGGCGATGAGCGCCGAAGCCAGTCCGTAGAGGACGAACATCCACGGCAGCGCGGTCAGCGGATACCGGGTGAGAAAGAGGGTGTCGCGCACGGTGCGGCCGAGAAAGAACACCGCCGAAGCCAGCAGCAGGTGCATAAAGAGCAGGGCGGTGCGCCGGCCCTCCCCCGGACGGATACGCAGCGCCCGGTCGAGCAATCG
Organism: Gemmatimonadota bacterium; assembly: GCA_043735145.1. Taxonomy (GTDB): domain Bacteria; phylum Gemmatimonadota; class Gemmatimonadetes; order Gemmatimonadales; family JACORV01; genus DASXPG01. The sequence continues at coordinate 8,685 of JAYTEN010000125.1, forward strand.
TGCGGGCGCGCCCGTTGCGGTCATCCGGTATATTTACCGGCTCCACGCGACCTTCAATAGAGGCCCAGCGCATGCCGAACCCGAGTTTGAGCGTTACCGACAATCGCACCGGCAAGTCCTACGAGCTGCCGATCGCCGACGGTACCGTCAAGGCGATGGACCTGCGGCAGATCAAGACCGGCGCCGACGACTTCGGCCTGATGACCTACGACCCCGCGTTCATGAACACCGCGGCCTGCCGCAGCGCCATCACCTTCATCGACGGCGACAAGGGCATCCTCGAGTACCGCGGGTACCCCATCGAGGAGATCGCCGAGAAGGCGAGCTTCCTCGAGGTCGCGTACCTGCTGGCCAACGGCGAGCTGCCGGGCAAGGGGGAGCTCGACAAGTGGACCCGCGATATCCGGTACCACACGTACGTGCACACCAACATCATCAAGTTCCTGGAAGGCTTCCGCTACGATGCCCACCCGATGGGCATGCTCCTCGGCGTCGTCGGCGCGATGTCCACGTTCTACCCCGACGCCAAGGACATCCACGACCCGGCCAACCGCTACATCCAGCGGGTGCGGCTGATGGCCAAGCTGCCGACCATCGCGGCCTTCTGCTTCCGCCACAACCGCGGGCTGCCGTACGAATTTCCCCGCAATGATCTCGACTACATCGGCAACTTCGTCAACATGACGTTCAGTATCGGCGGCCAGCACGAGCCGAACCCGGTGCTCCAGCGGGC
>JAYTEN010000126.1:0-2401 GCA_043735145.1 Gemmatimonadota bacterium
CATGATCCGGATGAAGTCGTCCTCCGACAGGCTGGTCAACTCGACGCGGATCGGAAACCGGCCCTGCAGCTCGGGAATCAGGTCGCTCGGCTTGGACACATGGAACGCGCCGGCCGCGATGAACAGCACATGATCGGTGCGGACCAGGCCGTAGCGCGTCTGCACGGTCGAGCCCTCGACGATGGGCAGCAGGTCGCGCTGCACCCCCTCGCGTGACACGTCGGGACCCGCCTGGCCCCGCTCGCCGGCGATCTTGTCGATCTCGTCGATGAAGATCATGCCGTGGTTCTCGACCCGGTCCAGCGCCTCGGTCACCACGTCGTCCATGTCCACCAGTTTGCGCAGCTCCTCGTCCACCAGCAGCCGCCGCGCCTCGTGCACATGCACGGTGCGGCGCTTCTTCTTCCTGGGCAGCACCTCGCGCAGCATGTCCATGATGTTGATGTCGGGACCCTGCGGACCCTCGGGCGGCCCGAACATGTCCATGTGCGGGAAGTTCTCCTGCGACACCTCGACCTCGACGTCGCGTTCCTCGAGCTTCCCGTCCTGGAGCATCTTGCGGAGTTTCTCGCGGGTGCGCTCGCGGCGCTCCTTGGTCTTCGCGTCCTCGGCGGTCTCTTCCTGCGTCACCTGGCCCTGCGGCGACACCAGGAAAAGCGGCTTGAGGGCGTCCTTTTCCTTGTCCTGGTCGCCCGGCGCGGCGCCACCGGCCGGCGGCGGGGGCGGCGTGGGCGGAAGCAGCAGGTCGAGCAACCGGTCCTCGGCCCGCTTTTCGGCCTCGGGGTAGATCTCGTCCTCTCGCTCGCCGCGCACCATGTTGATCGCGCTGTCCACCAGGTCGCGCACCATCGACTCGACGTCGCGGCCGACGTAACCCACCTCGGTGAACTTCGAGGCCTCGACCTTGACGAACGGCGCGCCCGCGAGCCGCGCCAGCCGGCGCGCGATCTCGGTCTTTCCCACACCCGTAGGCCCGATCATGATGATGTTGTTGGGGACGATCTCATCGCGGATGTCGTCAGGCGCCTGGGCCCGGCGCCACCGGTTGCGGATGGCGATCGCGACGGCCTTCTTCGCCGCGGCCTGGCCCACGATGTAGCGGTCGAGCTCGGCCACGATCTGGCGCGGCGGCAGCTCCTCGAGCCACGGCAGGGGGTCGGGCGCGCCGGCGGGGCCGGCCGGGGCCCCGGCCACGGGGGCCACGGGGGCCACGGGGGCCACGGGGGCCGCGCCCTCGGTCGGCGTGTCGCTCATGCTCCGTCGGCTCCCAGCTCGACCACGGTCAGGTTGCGATTGGTGTAGATGCAGATATCGGCTGCAATCGCCATCGCCTGCTCGACGATCTCGCGGGCGTTGAGATTCGTCGCCGACATGAGCGCGCGCGCCGCCGCCAGGGCGTAGGCGCCGCCGGAGCCGATCGCCAGCACCTGGTCATCGGGTTCGAGCACGTCGCCATTGCCGGTGACAGTGAAGAGCTTCTCGCGGTCGGCCACGATGAGCTGGGCCTCGAGGCGCCGCAGCACCCGGTCGCTGCGCCAGTCCTTGGCGAGCTCGACCGACGCGCGCGCGAGATTGCCGGGGAAGCGGTCCAGCTTCTCCTCGAATTTCTCGAACAGCGTCAGGGCGTCGGCCGCGCCGCCGGCAAATCCCGCGACCACGCGGTTGCCCTTCAGCGAGCGCACTTTCGACGCCTTCGATTTCATGACGGTGTCGCCGACGGTGACCTGCCCGTCGCCGGCGATGGCCACTCGGCCGTCCTTGAGGACACAGAGAATCGTGGTTGCGTGGATCTGTTGCATCATGCTCTCGGGTGTGCCTGGTGGTAAACCTTCTTCAAGCGCTCGACACTGGTGTGCGTATAGATCTGCGTGGTGCTCAGCGATGCGTGGCCCAGCAACTCCTGCACGGCGCGCAGGTCGGCGCCGGCATCCAGCAGGTGGGTCGCGAACGAATGCCGCAGCGAGTGGGTGCTCACGTCCTGCCCCTCGCTCACCGCGTCGAGAAACTTGCGGACCAGCAGCTGCACCGCCCGGGCGCCCAGCCGGCGACCCCGGTCGCTCACGAATACCGCCCCGCGATCCTTGCTGCCGGCATCCCGGAGCGCGGCATCCCTCAGGGGAAAGTAGTGGCGAAGCGCGGTCACCGCAGGTCGGCCCACCGGAAGCTGGCGTTCCTTCTTGCCTTTGCCCCGCACCCGGATCTGGTCGCCGGCCAGGTCCATGTCGTCCATGTCGAGGCCGACCAGCTCGGAGAGCCGCATCCCGGTGGAGTAGAACACCTCCAGGATCGCCCGGTTGCGCCGGGCCTGGAGGGTACCTTCGCCGGAGCGGGTCTGGGCGAGCTCGAAGAGGCGGTCGATCGCGGCCCGGTCCAGGTACCCCGGCAGCCGCTTCTCGATCTT
>JAYTEN010000127.1:0-1924 GCA_043735145.1 Gemmatimonadota bacterium
TAGGAATGCGCGGCGTCGTAGATGACGGGAATGCCGCGCGCCGCGGCCTTCAGCGCATCGGCGTCGGCGGGATTGCCGAAGACGTGCGTCGCGAGGATCAGCTTCGTGCGCGACGTGACTCGCGACGCGACGTCGGCCGCGTCGGCATTGAAGCTGCGTGGATCGATGTCGGCGAAGACGGGCACCAGCCCGTTCCAGGCGATCGCGTTCACCGTGGAATTGAAGGTGAACGACGGCACGATCGCTTCGCTGCCCTCCGGAATACCGAGCGCCGCAATAGCGGTGATCAGCCCGATGTCGCCGCTGACGATGGCCCGCACGTCAGGGTTGCCAAGATAGCGCTGCGCCCCCGCCTCGAACTCGCGCGCCAGCGGGCCGAAGTTCGAGAGCATGCGCGAATCCCACACGCGGCGCAGCAGCGCGACGTAGCGCTCCAGGGGCGGGAGCTGCGGCCGCATGATCGGGATCACTTCACGCCCTCGAGAATGAGTTTCGAGTCCTCGCGGGTCTCGAGGCCGGCCAGCACCGGCTCCGGACTCTCGCGATACCCGCACCGCCGCACCGTCGCGAAGCCCGCGGCGCGCATCCGCCGCTCCAGGTCCTCGCCGTCATACAGGAACTGGTGGTCCCACCAGCGCATCGACGCATTGAACATCTCGGCGCGCGTCGCGATCGACGCGTACTCGGGCCGGCGCAGCCAGGCCTGGTCCTTCCAGTCACCCTGGTACCGCTCGACGACGTACGCGAGATCGGGCGTCGCGATGCGCAGCACACCGCCCGGCTCCAGCAGGCGATACCAGTCGCGCAAGCACGTCTCGCCCTGCGGCACCGTGATGTGCTCCATCACATGCTCGTGGTAGATGATGCGCGCGCAGCCATCCGGCAGCGGAAGGCCGCTGGTGATGTCCCAGTGCAGATCGGCCTGTGGCGTCTCGAGGTCGACGTTCACCCACCCCTCGAAATGCACCGTGCCGGAGCCGAGGTGGAGCTTGAGCCCGCGCTGGCGCAGCCGGCGGAACGCCAGCCAGGCAAGCGGACTGTTCACGAGGGTTTTTCGAGCGGCCGGGCGGGAACGCCGACCGCGGTCACGCCCGGCTCGACGTTCTTCGTGACCACCGCGCCCGCGCCGATGATGGCGCCCTTGCCGATGGTCAGCCTCTCGACGATCACCGCGCCGGTGCCAATGAACACATCATCGCCGATCGTCACGCGGCCCGACACGTGCACGCCGGGCGACAGCGTGGCGCAGCGGCCGATCATCACGTCATGGCCGATGGTGCAGGCGAGGTTGACGATCGCGTGCGGCCCGATCTCGACTTGCGTGGTCATGATGACGTTGGCGCACACGATGGACCCGGTGCGCACCGTGACCCACGGCGACAGGCGCACCGACGGATGGCAGATGGTGTCGAAGGCGTAGCCGTGCCTGGTCGCCTCGTCGATCAGCCGGCCGCGCGCCGCCGCTCCGATGGCGGCGATGAGCTTCGCGTCGCGGGGCAGGGCGCGCAGCGTCGACCAGTCCTGCACCGGTTTGCCGTTGACGAGCCGCCCCGGCTCGGCGCAGTGCTCCTCCAGGAACCCGGCCACGTCGCTCTCGCGGCCCGAATCCCGGTAGATGTTCAGCGTCTCGCGGCCGAATCCGCCCGCGCCGATGATCCAGACCTTGCCTACCGCCCCCATTGCGTCCGCTCCAGGTGATGCGTGGAGACCAGCTCGGGCACGAAGCCCATGCGCACCCCCGCCTGCTTCATCCGCCGCCACAGGTTCCAGTCGCCCGGTTCACCCAGGCGCCAGGCGTTGATCTCGTGAGGCATGAAGCGCAGGCCCGTCCAGTAGAAGACCGCCGAGTGGCAGACGTGGTCGCGGCGCAGCGGCGCGTCGCCGACGTCGCGCCATTCGCCGGTGAGCAGCATCATCCGCGCGA
>JAYTEN010000128.1:0-5156 GCA_043735145.1 Gemmatimonadota bacterium
TGATATTCGTCGATCATCAGCAGACCCGCATACTCGCCCTGCGAGCCCGCGTTGGGTTGCAGCGAGACCGCGGCGAAACCGGTGATCTCGGCGAGCCAAACGCCAAGTTGGTCGCACATCTCGCGATAGCCGACCGATTGTTCGTCCGGCGCAAACGGATGCAGCTTCGCGAACTCGGGCCAGGAGATTGGGAACATCTCCGCCGTCGCGTTCAGCTTCATCGTGCAGCTGCCGAGCGGGATCATCGAGTGGGTGAGGGACAGGTCGCGCGACTCGAGCGTGCGCATGTAGCGCAGCAACTCCGTTTCGTAGTGGTGCGTGTTGAACACCGGATGCGTGAGGAAGGCGCTCGTGCGCGCGAAGCGCTCGTCGAAGCGGTCGTCCAGCTCGGCGGCGAGACCGCCAGTCTCCGGGGCCGGCTCGCCGCCCGCGAAGATGCTGAGCAGGGCCTGCACGTCATCGTCCGTCACCGTCTCGTCCAGCGCGACAATCACCGTGTCTGGGCCGGCCCGACGCATATTGATCTCGCGCTTCGCCGCGTCGGCGATCACGGCATCCGACGTCCGCCCCGCGAGCTCCACGCAGAGCGTGTCGAAGTAGTCGCCGCTGGCCAGCGCGTGGCCGAGCTGCTCTAGCCCCGCCGCGAGCGTCGCAGCGTGGCGATGGATGCGCCGCGCGATCGAAGTGAGCCCGGCCGGCCCGTGCCACACGGCGTACATGCCGGCCATCACGGCCAGCAACACCTGCGCCGTGCACACGTTGCTCGTCGCCTTTTCGCGGCGGATGTGCTGCTCGCGGGTGCCGAGGGCCATGCGCATCGCGGCGCGGCCGGCGCGGTCCCTCGACACGCCGATGATGCGGCCGGGGAGGATGCGCTTGAACTGGTCGCGGGTGGCAAAGAAGGCCGCGTGCGGGCCGCCGTAGCCCAGTGGCACGCCGAAGCGCTGGGTGTTGCCCACGGCGATGTCGGCGCCCCACTCGCCCGGCGGCGTCAGCATCGTCAGTGCCAGGAGGTCGGTCGCGGCGGCCACCAGCGCGCCGGCGCCGTGCGCGCGCTCGGCGAGGGCGCGGTAATCGCAGACCTCGCCGTCGGTGGATGGATACTGCACCAGCGCGCCGATGACGTTGCCCTGGAACGCGAACTGCGACGGATCGCCGACGACGATTTCGACGCCCTGCGCTTCCGCGCGGGTGCGCACCACCGCGATGGTCTGGGGGTGGCAGCGCTCGTCCACGAGGTAAACCGGATTGGCCTCCACCTTGGAGGCCGCGTGCGTCAGGTGCATGGCTTCGGCCGCGGCGGTCGCCTCGTCGAGCAGCGACGCATTGGCGATCTCGAGACCGGTGAGGTCCGAGACCATCGTCTGGAAGGTCAGCAGCGCCTCCAGCCGTCCCTGGGCGATCTCGGCCTGGTAGGGCGTGTAGGCGGTGTACCAGCCGGGGTTCTCGATGATGTTCCGCAGGATCACCGGAGGGGTGATGGTATCGCTGTAGCCCATGCCGATGTAGGAGCGGAAGACCTGGTTCTTCGAGGCCAGGCGCCGCAGCTCGGCGATGGTCTCGCGCTCGCTCATCGCGGCGGGCAGGTGGAGCGGCCGCTGCATGCGGATGGCCGCGGGGACGACGGCTTCGATGAACCCGTCGAGGGTCTGGTAACCAGTCGCGTCGAGCATCGCGCGCACGTCATCGGCACTGGGGCCGATGTGGCGTGCGGCGAAGTCGTCCGGTCGGTTGCTCATGTCGGGAGTCGCAGTCGAAAAGGAAGTGTCGGGCCCGAAAATCAGACGAGCCGGCTCCGCCGGCTCGGTCGTTCACTCACCGGTGTGCGAGGCGTAGTCGGACGGGCTCATGAGCTCGTTGAGCTCGGCGGGCTTGGTCACGCGCATCCGGATCATCCAGCCGCCGCCGTAGGGATCCTTGTTCACCAGGGACGGATCGGCTTCGAGCGCGTCGTTGACCTCGATCACCTCGCCGGTGATCGGACAGTAGAGTTCGGAGACCGCCTTCACCGCCTCGATGGTGCCGAACGGCTCCATCTTCCCGAACTTCGCGCCGGTCCTGGGAAGGTCCACATAGACCACGTCGCCGAGCTCGCCCTGGGCGTAGTCGGTGATGCCGATCTCGACCACGTCGTCGGCGTCGTTCTTGTGGACGTACTCGTGTTCTTCCGTGTAGAGCAGGTGCTCGGGAATCTTCGACATCGGTGCTCCTGTTGGACGGTGGCCACGAGCCGCGGAAAGGCTACCCGCGCCATCAGGGGAAATCAAGCGATTCGGGCCCGCTGCTGCAACTCGGACCACACCTGCCGCGCCCGCGCTTCGAGCGCGTCGCGGGTGCCGCCGTTCTCGATGATGAAGTGGCTGCGGCTCCGTTTCCCCTCGGCAGGCAGCTGCGCGGCAATCAGGGCGTCGATGTCGGCGCTGCCGAGTCCGCGGGCCGCGAGGCGCGCGCGGCGCTCGGCGAGGGGCGCGTCCACGAGGATCACGGCGTCGTAGCCGGCGGGGTCGAGCGCTTCGAAGAGCAGGGGAATGTCGTGAATCACCAGCGGCGCGCCCTGGCCCGCGACGCGCGCGTCCGCCTCCGCCGCGAGCCGCGCGACGATCGGATGCACGATGGCGTTGAGCGCGGCGCGCTCTCCGGGATTGCCCATCACGCGGCGCCGGAGCGCCGCGCGGTCGAGGGTTCCGTCGAAACGAACCAGCTCCGCCCCGAAGCGCTGAGCGACCGCCTGCAGTCCCGGCGACCCTTTCGTCACGGCGTCGCGAGCCAGTTCGTCGGCGTCGATCACCGGCGCGCCCCAGGCACGCCACAAATCCACGACGCTCGACTTGCCGGCGGCAGCGTTGCCGGTGAGCGCTACCCGGAACACGTGGATACGTCGAGGCGTCGAGGCGTCATCGGAGCGTCATCAGAGAAGCGCACCTTGCCCCTCGTCCCGGCGCGGAACCGAGTGGCAGTGCCGGCAGCGGGCTTCGTACGACTCCCGGCCCCCGACCATGATGGTGGGCGATTCGTAGGGCGCCGGCTTGCCGTTGATGAGGCGCTGGTTACGCGTGGCGGGGCCGCCGCAGACGACGCAGATGGCGTAGAGCTTGTCCACGATTTCGGCCGCGGCCATGAGTTGCGGCATGGCGCCGAAGCCCTCGCCGCGGAAGTCGCTGTCGGTGCCGGCCAGGATCACCCGGACGCCCCGCCTGGCCAGGGCATTGGATACCCTGACGATCCCTTCGTCGAGGAACTGCGCCTCGTCCACGGCGACCACCTCGGTGTCGGGCCGGATCTTCCCGGCGATCTCGAGGGCGGTCTGCACCGGCTCCGCCTCGACGATGGTGCCGTCGTGGCTCGCCACCGTGAAGACGCCGCCGTAGCGGTCGTCGAGGTGCGACTTGAAGACCTGGACGCGCTTGCGCGCGATCACCGAGCGCCGGACGCGGCGAATCAGCTCTTCGCTCTTGCCGGCGAACATGACGCCGGAGATGACTTCGATCCAGCCGGGTCGGATGCCGTGGAACATGCGGAAAGGCCGCTTTTCTCTTAAGTTTGGGATCGCGATGCGAAACTATCTGCCTTCCACGAGAGCGGTCAAGCTACTCCGGCCGCGCCCGCGCCGGTCGGCGCGCGCCGTTGCCCGCGTTGCCTCGACCACGGTGATGCTGTCCGTCATCGTGCCGGTGTACAATCTGCCGGGCGCGCTGCTCGACGATTCCCTCGACGAGCTGTCCTCGTTCCGGCGGCGCTCCCATGCGACCGAGCTGGTGCTCGTCGACGACGGCAGCGCGCCGCCGACGGCTGAACGACTCCGGCGTTTCGCGCGGGAGGCGCATGGCGTCACGCTCCTGCGCAATGACGTGAATCGCGGCAAGGGTCACGCCGTGGCGCGCGGCCTCCTCGCGGCCCGCGGGCGCTACCGCGTGTTTACCGACGCCGACCTCGCCTATCCCGCCGACGAAATCGAGGGGATCGTGAAGGTGCTCGAAGCGGGACATGACGTCGCCGTGGCCTGCCGCGTGCTTCCCGAGTCGCGCTATCTGATGAGCCCGGCGTTCTTCCCGTACCTCTACAGCCGGCACCTCATGAGCCGCGCCTTCAACGGGGTGGTGCGCGCCGCGTTGATCCCGGAGATGCTGGATTCCCAGGCCGGGCTGAAGGGCATGACGGCCGAAGCCGCGATCGACCTGGCGCCGCGGCTGTCCATTCCGGGGTTTGCCTTCGATGTCGAGCTCCTCTACGCGGCCTATCGCCGGGGCTACAGCATCGCCCAGGCGCCGGTCTTCTTCCGCTACGACAGCGAGCCAACGACGATGAGTTTCCTGCGCGACATGCGCCGCATGGTCGCCGACCTCGTCCGCATCCGCCTGAATGGTGCCCGCGGCCTCTACGACTGACCGCCGTCTCATCATCAACGCCGATGACTACGGTATCTCGCCCGGCGTGAATGCCGGCATTCTCGAAGCCGTGCGGGCCGGGATCGTCACGTCCATCTCGGTCATGGTGAATACGCCGGCGTTCGCCGACGGGATGCGGGCACTCGCCGCGCTTCCCCATCCGCCGAGCGTGGGACTCCACGTGAACCTCACGGCCGGATTCCCCGTCACACCGGCCGCCGGCATCCCCAGCCTCGTGCGGTCATCCGGCGCGCTGTATCCCCTGTCCGCCCTGGTCATTCGCGCCTGCGCCGCGCGGGTGCATCCCCGGCATATCGAGCGCGAAGTCCGCGCCCAGCTGGCCTGCCTGCGCCAGGCCTGGCCCGACGTGCGCCACGTCGACAGCCATCAGCACGTGCATGCGCTGCCAGGAGTCTGGGAGGCGGTGCGGCGCGCCGCGGACGGGATCTGGATGCGGGAGCCGTGCGAGCCCGCCGGCCGCACCGCCGGCCGCCTCAAGCGCATGGCGATCGCCACGAGCTGGAGAATAGCTACGCGGCGCGGCGCGGCAGCCTCGACGCACGTACGCGGCATCGGCATGCACGGCAGCCGGCACTATCTCGAGGATCTGCTGTCGACGCTGGATCGCCTGCCCGCGGGCGTCACCGAACTGATCGTGCATCCCGGCCGCCGGGATCCCTCCATCGCCCCCTTCGACCCCTACGACGCGCCGCGCGAAGCGGAGCTGGCAGCGCTGCTGTCGGACCCGTTACGCCGCCGCGTGCACCGGGG
>JAYTEN010000129.1:0-19313 GCA_043735145.1 Gemmatimonadota bacterium
TCTGCCTGCTGACCGGCGGCACCTCGAGCGAGCGCGATGTCGCGCTCGCCACCGGGCTCCAGGTGGCCGATGCGCTGCGGGAGCGGGGACACACCGTCAACATGGTGGACCTCGCGACCGGCGCTGTCGCCCGCGAACAGGAAGCCGCGCTGCTGCCTGGAGGCGTCGGGCGCGAGCCGCCGCCGATGGATCACCTCAGGGCGCTCGAGCGCGGCATGCTCACGGCCGGTCTGGGCAATGTCCCGGCGCTGCGCGAGGCGGACGTCATCTTTCTTGCGCTGCACGGGGGGCAGGGAGAGAACGGCACCGTGCAGGCCCTCCTCGACGTCATCGGCGTTCCCTACACCGGGAGCGGACACCTGGGCAGCGCCCTCGCCTTCGACAAGGACGTGGCCAAGCACGTCCTGCGCGACGCCGGCGTCCGCGTGCCCGACTGGATCATGGCTCCCGCCGACGCGGCGCAGGTCGCGCAGGCTCCCGGGTTTCCGTGCGTGGTCAAGCCTTCGAACGAAGGGTCGTCGGTCGGCCTCTCGCTCGTCAGGCAACCCGGCGACCTCGCGGGCGCCATCGCCCTCGCGGCGCGCTACGATGCCGAGGTGATGATCGAGGAGTTCATCGCGGGACGTGAGCTCACCGTCGGCGTGGTCGGCGAGAGTGCGCTGCCGGTGATCGAGATCATCGCCAAGCACGAGTTGTTCGACTATGAGTGCAAGTACACCCCGGGAATGGCGGACGAGTTTCCGGCTGAACTGCCTCCCGCGCAGGCGGGGAGGATCCAGGACGCCGCGCTGCGCGCGCATCGCGCCTTGAAACTCGGCGGATACAGCCGGATCGACTTCCGGGTGGATGCCAACGGTGGCATCTTCTGTCTGGAAGCCAATACCCTGCCGGGTATGACGGCCAACAGCCTGATTCCCAAGGGCGCGCGCGCCGCCGGAATGAGCTTCCCCGATCTGTGTGAAGCCATATGCCGTCTCGCGATGGTGCGGGACGGAACAAAGCCCTGAGCCACGGGGGTATGCCTCGCAGGTCCATGAGCTACGACCGTTCGCCGTTCTCACTGACGCCATGGGTGCGTCGCCTGTTGGTGGCTACGGCCGCCGTATTTCTGCTGCAGAAAACGGTGTTCTACGGCGGGGCGCTCGACGACCTGTTTGCCTTCGTTGCCTCCGACGTCCTGCGGCGCCCGTGGACCCTGCTGACCTACGCGCTGCTGCACGGCGGTTTCCTGCATTTTCTCGTGAACATGCTGGTCCTGTTCATGTTCGGCCCGCCGGTCGAGAACCGCCTGGGTGGCCGCGCGTTCCTTCGCCTGTATGTGCTCGCCGCGTTAGGCGGCGCGATCCTGAGCCTCCTGATGGTGCCTTTCGCCGGTGACGCCGCCGTCATCGGTGCATCGGCCGCCGTCTACGGCGTGATGATGGCCTTCGTCCTCGAGTGGCCCGACGCGCCGGTCATGATCTTCCCGTTGCCGGTCCCGGTGAAGGCCAAGTGGCTGGTGATCTTCGTCGCCGGCATGTCGCTGGTCTGGGGCCTGCTCCAGGTCCGCGACGGCGTGGCGCACTTCGCCCACCTGGGTGGCTTCGCCGCCGCCTTCCTCTATCTGCGCGGCGGACAGCTCCTCAGCCGGCCTCGCCCGTCGCGGCCCACCGAGCGCGCGCCCGCGGTGCTGGTGCGACCCGGCGCGAGTGAGGTGGTGCAGCAGCAGGCCGAGACGCCGGGGCCCGCGCGCCGCACACCCGACGCGACGGTGAAGGCGGAAGTGGATCGGGTACTCGACAAGATTTCGCAGCGGGGACTCCACAGTCTCACGCCCGAGGAGCGGCGGTTCCTCGACGAGATGAGTAAGAGGTTCCGCCAGGATCATTGATGGGGATCCGGCAACTGATCCTCGCCCTCGCATGCGGCGTCGGGTCGGCCTCGGGCCGGCTCGACGCCGCGGTGCTTCAGGCACCTCGTTCAGGCGTGAACATCGACGACGCCCTGCGCATCGCCGATTCGCTGCGCGCGCGCACCGAGTTCCGGCTGCATTAGCGTGCTGGCACTGCTGGTCTGCTCGATGCTGGCGATGCCGCGACCGCAGGTGCGCGGCAGCGATACCCTGCTCGCGCGTGCCGAGTCGCTGCTGGCCACCGGAAACCTCACCGACGCCAGGCGCATCGTTGAACGGCTGCAGAACCGGCGCCCCGATGACGTGGCGGTGCTCGTCATGCTGGGACGCATTCACCTCGCGTGGCCGGTCGTTGGCCGGTTCACCGCCGAGTCGCTCCTCGCGAGAGCGGTTCGACTCAACCCCGGAAACCCGGAGCCCCTTTACTACCTCGGCATGGTGGGCATCGCCCTCGGCAATGACGACGGCGAGACCATCGCCCGGCGCGGATTCGTCCCATTGCTCGCACTCCGGCCTGATTACCGGGACACCTGGTTCCGGTGGACCACCCTCTATCGGGGTGACAGCGAGCGCGAGGACGCCCTCGCCGCCCTCGACCGGCATGCAGGCGAGTGGAATGCCGACTACTGGCGCGCGCAGCTGCTGGTCGAGCAACGCCGCTACGGCGAAGCCGAGGCCGTCCTCGAAGACGTCGCGCGGCGGCGCCCCGCCGATCCGGGTCCCTGGGCATGGCTGGCCCGCGCCCGGTTCACGGCGGGGCGGGACCGGGCCGGCGCGGCGGCCTACGACAGCGCCCTCACCCGCGCCGACGGCGACACCGGCGCAGTCCTCTGGAAGCAGGTGCGCGGCATCGCCACGGCCGCCGAGCGGGAGGAATGGCGCGCCACGGCCCCGGCACGGCGGGCTGCGTACCTCCGGCGCTTCTGGGCGTTCCGGGAGCCCGACGTCGCCACGTCCCTCAACGAGCGTCTGGGCGAGCACTTCCGCCGCATGGTCGAGGCGCAGCGTGTCTATGGCCTCCGGCATCCGAACTCGCGCTACTTCCGCTCGCCGTTGTTCCGGGCCTTGTCCGGCGGCGTGGGCGGCATGCCCGGCGGACTCGAAGGCGCCGAGCGCCGGGCCGCCGACGCGCAGTGCTCGGCACGCCTGCCGAGTGTGCGTGACGAAGCGCCGCAGGCGGGCCTGCGACAGCGGGTCGAAACGGCGCGCGACTCGACGCTGAATCTCGAGGATCACCTCGATGACCGCGGCCGCGTTTTTCTCCGGCACGGCGCGCCGGATTACCGTTCCATCGGCAGCCTCGCCGATGAGACGTGGTGCTATTTCCGTCCCGACAGCAGCGTGCTGCGCGTCTCGTTTGTTCGCCGCACCGGCGGCTTCGGCGCCACGGGCGACATGGTCGTCACGCCGATGGTCGCGGGCGAGGCCGAGTCCGCACGGGAGCTTTTCGCCACCGATCGCTTCTCGGCGCCGTCGACGTTGTCCTTTGCCTTCTGGCCGGCGGCCTTCCGCGCCGCCAACCGCTGGCAGACGGAGCTGTTTCTCGTTCCCGATTCGGTGGGGGCGACGGCTGCGCTGGTGGACGACGATGGGCGCGAGGTCGCGCGCGACTCGGCGACCGACGGGGCCCTGCGGCTGGTCGCGGCGCCGGGGCACTACCTCCTGCTCCTGGACGCGGTGCGCGCAAACTGGGCGGGCCGGTATCGCGGCACCATCACGCTGCCCGACTTTGGTGAGGACGTCCCCTCGGTTTCCAGCATCCTGGTGGCGTCGGGGGGCGCGCCGCCGGTACTCGACAGCATGGCCGATCGCGCTCCCCACGCGCTCGTGCTTTCGGCGCGCGCCCCGCTGCGCATCTACGCCGAGCTGTACAACATGGGACGGATCGACAGCGTCTCCAGGTACGTAGCGGCATATCGTTTCGAGCGGACCGACGGCTTTATCCTGCGCAGCCGGCGCGAAAGCGCGACGACCATCAGCTTTGAGCGCGCCACGCCGTTCGTCGGGCGGATCATCGAAACGCTCGTCGTGGATCCGGGCCGGCTGCCGCCGGGGCGCTATCGTCTGCACCTGGAGATCGGCGACGAAGTACGCGGAACGAAGTCCGCAAGCAGCGTGATCGAGTTCCGGTTGCGGTAGTCCTCTTGTTTCCGCGGGTACCGCACGGCAGATTGGCTTCCGCGACCGTGATCATCAATCTCGTTCCCGAATTCCTCGCCGTGCTCGCGTCATCCGACCGCGAAGCAGCATACCACTCGTACCTCAACCGCCATCGCGCCGTCCTGCCGCACTACTGGCACAACTACGTGCTCGATCTCGACACTCCGGCATCCGCGGGTGTGGTGCGCGCCGCGCTCGCCGCTGAGCGGCGCGACCTCGAGCGGCTGATCGCGACGACCGACATCGAGCGGGTCGCGGCGTCCGCACTCGACCTGTCATCGTCGGTGCTCGAGCTCGACCAGGAGATCGACGTCTACCTGATGGTCGGCGTGGGCGCCGCCAACGCGGGCGAGCTCGTCGTCGGCGGGCGCGGCGTCGTTTTTGTGTGCGTCGAGCATTTTACCGGGTACGCGAATCCCGAGACCTTTGCGCTGGGTCTCGATCCCGCGCTGCTGCCGCTGTGGATCGCGCACGAAGTGGCCCACGTGGTGCGCTACTGCTCGCCCTCGAGCCAGGCCGACCTGCGCCGCCTCATCGCCGAGGCCGGGGGGGTCTACGATTGCTGGGAGCTCGCCAGCCGCGCCACGCTGCGGGAGCTGCTGGTCAACGAGGGTGTCGCCGTGCACGCCTCCAGGGCCGTCGCCCCGGGCCGCTCGGACGAGGAGTACCTGGGATTCTCCCGGCGCCAGTTCAAGCGCCTGCGGGAGCAGGAGGCCTTCCTGATGCGCGTTGCGCAGCCGGAGCTGGACGAGAGTGGACTTGGACTGCGGTTGCGCTACCTCACCGGCGGCATGGCGCCCACGGCGCGAACCGTCCAGGGACGGGTCCTGCCGGAGCGCTCCGGCTACTACATCGGCTCACGCATGACCGAAGCCCTCGTGGCCGAGCGGGGCCTCGCGGAGGCCGCGCGCGCCGGCGCCTTGCAGTTTGCCGAGGCCGTCGAACGCCGCGAGGGTGGCCAGGCGGCAAGCGCATGACCAGGCCCGGTAGTGCCGACGAGCGGCGCGCCAATCGCGAGTTGCGCGAGGTGCTCGACGAGCTGGTCGAGCACGTGCGCTATGTAGCGAGGAATATCCGGACGATGCCGAAGGAGGACATCACCTATGCCGAGGAGCGCCTCGAGTGGCTCGCCGAAGAAGTCTGGCGCGCCGCCATCGAGGGGCAGGACCCGAAACCCTAAGGCGTTCGGCTCACCTGCCGCCGGCTCATCTCGGCATGGCGCGACTTGTTGATCAGGTACTGCTGGGGCAGGCTCACCAGGTTCGACACCGCGTAGTACAGATTCAATCCCGACGCGAAATTCAGGAACACCACCGTCATCATGACCGGCATCATGTACATCATCATCTTGGTCTGCGGATTGGGCGGCATCCCCGCCTGCGACAGCTTCGACAGGGCGAACATCGAAAGACCCATCACCAGCGGCGTGATGTAGAGCGGGTCCCGCAGGGCGAGGTCGGGCATCCAGAGAAACGGCGTGCCGCGCAGCTCGATGGCGCGAGAGAAGACAAAGAAAAGCGCCAGCAGCACCGGCATCGGCAGCAGCAGCGGCAGGCAACCGCCGAGCGGATTTACGTTGTGCTCCTTGTACACCTTCATCATCTCGGCCTGCAGCTTGGTGGGATCGTTCTTGTGGCGCGCCTGCAGATCCTTCAGGATCGGCTGCACCGCCATCATCGCGACCTGGCTCTTCATCGCCTTCTGGTTCAGCGGCCACAGCACCAGCCGCACCATCACGCCGAAGAGAATGAGCACCATGCCATACGACAGGTGCATGTTCTCGTGCATCCAGATGAACAGGCGCGTGAACAGTCCGGCGACGGGCATCACCAGGGGCTTGAAGATCCAGCCGTAGGAGGACGCGCGGTTGAGATCGCGGCCGAGCGGGCCCAGGGTCTGGTGGGTTTGGGGGCCGAGATAGAGCTGGTAGTGGAACCGGCCGTCGGATCCGACCGGCATCGACGCCCAGGTCTGCATCGTGGTCGCGATGCCCTTGGCGTCGCGAGTGCCACCGACGAGGACGGCGCCGCCCCACTGGGGCCTGGTGCTGTCGGCGCTCAGGAGCGCGCCGAGGAAGTACTTCGACTTCACGCCGACCCAGTCGAAGGGGCCGTCGACCGTACGCACGACGCCGGGATCCACCGAGCGGAAGTTCACGACTTCGGGCGATGAGCGGCGCGTGGCGACGGCGTAGTTGCGGTAATTGTCCATCGAGTCGGCTTCGACGTTGGCAAAGCCGGAACCGAGCCCCACCAGCAGCAGCGCGCCCCGGCCTTGGAGGCCGGCGACCTCGCCGCTCACATCGAGCATGTAGGGATGATTCGGCACCGCGGACACCTCGAGCGTTTCGGTCAGGCCCGAGGCCTGTCCCGTCAGCCTGACCAGTCCACGATCGACGGTGCTGGTAAACGGCACGCTGTCGAGACGGATGGTGTCGCGCCCCGTGACCAGCCGGTGCACCAGCAGCCGGTCGCCTTGGCGGACCAGCTGCGCCGGCGAACGGCGGGTGCGGTCGTTCAGCGCCTTGAAGCCGGGGAATGTCGCGCGATCGAGCGTCGCGCCGGCGGTCGAGAATCGGTACAGGGCCGGATGGCCGGGGGCCGAGTCGGCCAGCAGCACACTGTCGAACGAGATGGCCGAAGGAACGACGGCGGCCGGGACGCCCGGACGGCTGGCTGGACTCACTGAGGGCGCAGGTCGCTGGGAATCCGGCGCCGCGGTGACCGCACTGGCGCTGTCGGCGAGGCGGGTGGAATCGGCTGCCGCCACGGGACGGCGAGCCGGCGGCCGCTTCAGGAAGAAGGACGGCACCACCAGGACGGCGATCATCAGCGAAACGGCAAGAAGAAGGCGGCGTTCCATCATCACTCAGGGAACAGGGTCATATCCGCCGCGCACGAACGGGTGGCAGCGAAGAATCCGCCGCGCCCCCATCCAGCTTCCCCGGAGCGCTCCATAGCGCTCGACGGCTTCGGCGGTGTAGCGCGAACAGGACGGCGTATAGCGGCATGCCGTGGGCAGCATGGTGCCCAGGGATACCTGGTACCCCCGGATCATGACGAGGCAGACGCGGGCGAGGGGGGACACAGGGACCCTACGAGCTCCCGCCGCAAGGTTTCAAAGCTTGCCCCATAGGCCGTGGGCCGCGCCCGGACGGCGATGTCCAGCGCGCCGACGAGGACGGGCAGCACCTGCCGGCGTCCGATTTCCCGAAGCCGGCGGCGCAGCTGATTGCGGCGCACGGCGCTGTGCCGGTACCGCGGCACGATGATCGCCAGCCTGGATGTGGATACAGGGGAAGGCCGGGTGAACAGATCCAGATGATCCGTTCTGCGGCGCTTCCCCTGTGTCATGATCGCGCGGAGCTCGGCAGCGCGCGTGATACGGGACGACTGTGCAAGCCGCTCCGCGGTCACCCGCCGTGGTGTTTCGACCCAATGCGAACGGTCAGCTGCTTGCGGCCCTTCTTGCGGCGGCGCGCCAGCGTTTCACGACCCCAGCGGGTCGCCATGCGGGCCCGGAACCCGTGCTTGTTGATACGCTTGCGGTTCCGCGGGCGATACGTCGGTTTCACGGTCAGACCCCACTTGAGACTAATTCAAAGACGTGCTTCCAGAGCCGAGAAACCTAGCCGTGGTGCCGCATTCGGACAAGGTTGACTTTTCCACATTGGGGGGTAGGTTTGGCGTGCCCTTACAACCCACCGCAGTCAGAACAAGAAATACGAGCTTGATGGAGCAGTCAGCTAAAGACACCTGGAAGCGCCTGCTCGATCAGGCGCGAAGCCGTCTGCCGGAACCCACTCTCCGGACCTGGTTGGAACCCGCGGAAGCCGTCAGCCTCGAGGACGGCAAACTCGTCGTCGCTACGCCCGACCAGTTCGCGGCGGAATGGAACGAGTCCAAGCACGCGGCGCTTCTTTCCGACCTCTCGGCGGAGACGTTGGGCCGCCGCCTGAACGTGAGTTTTCGCGTCCAGGAGGAGCGGGCCAAACGCCCGCAGATGGACTTCTTCGTGGCCGCCCCGACCCAGGGTCACCCCCTGGCCGTGACCGGCGGAGCCGCGCCCTGGGCGCTACCCCTGAACGAGCGGTACACCTTCACGACCTTCGTCATCGGCAAGTCGAACGAGCTGGCGGCAGCAGCCGCCTACGCCGTCGCCGAGGCCCCCGGGCGCACCTACAACCCGCTCTTCATCTACGGCGCCACCGGGCTCGGCAAGACCCATCTCATGCAGGCCATCGCCCATGCGGTGATCGGCCGCTCGCCGACGCGCTGTGTCTACGTCGGGGCCGAGCAGTTCATCAACGAGGTGATCGAAGGCATCCACGCCAACAAGATGCCCGAGTTCCGCCGGCGCTACCGGATGGAAACCGACCTCCTCCTGGTGGACGACGTGCACTTCCTCGAGGGCAAGGAAGCCACCCAGGAAGAGTTCTTCCACACTTTCAATGCGCTGCACCAGGCCGGCAAGCAGATCGTCGTCACCTCGGACCGTCCGCCCAACGAGATTCCCGGCCTCGAGGCCCGCCTTGTGTCGCGCTTCGAGTCGGGGATGATCGCCGATATCGGCCAGCCCGACCTCGAGCACCGCACGGCGATCCTGCGCAAGAAAGCCGAACAGGATCATCTCGAGCTCACGATTCCCGACGACGTGCTCCAGTTCATCGCCGAGCATGTGCGCAGCTCGGTGCGCGAGCTCGAAGGCTGCATCATCAAGCTGCTGCTGTTTGCGTCGCTGAAGCATCGCGAGATCACCATTGACCTCGCGCGGGAGGCCTTGTCCGACAAGATTCGGACCGGCCAGGAGGCCGAGGAGCGCAACGGGAACCGCGGCGGCGCTCCGTCGATCGACCGGGTGCAGGAAGTCGTGGCGCGGCGCTGGGGTGTCACGCCGGAAGGACTGCGCTCCAAGGCCCGCACCAAGCGTCTTACGGTCCCGCGGCAGGTGGCGATGTATCTCGCGCGTGATCTGCTCGGCATGCAGCTGGTCGAGATCGGCCAGGCTTTCGGCGGGCGCGACCACTCCACCGTGATTCACAGCGTCGACAAGGTCGGCCGCCAGATCGCGCGCGACCATGCCTTCCGGGACCGCGTCACGCAGGCGCGTTCGGAGCTCGGACCGAGTTAAACGTAGGGGCGGCCCTTGTGGCCGCCCTGTGGAACGTGCCTTGATATCATGTTGGCGCGGCGGCACAATGTTGGCGGAATGCGGACGGGCGTGGAGAATTCGGAATCGCCAACATCGCCACGAATCGTGCCGGGAGAGCAACCGTAGCAACTTGATGTGGTTGCAGAATCGGTCCACAATGTTAAGAGCCTACTACTACTACTAGATTCTATTAATACCAGTACTAGTAGAGTCTTTTCCACGTCGTCATGAGGATCGAATGAAGTTCACGATCACCCGGGAAAAGCTGCAGGAAGGCCTTCTGGCCGTCGTCTCGAGCGTGCCGGCGAAAACGACGCTACCGGTGCTGTCGAACATCCTGCTCGAGGCGAAGAAGGACAGCATTCGTCTTTCGGGCACCGACCTCGACATCGCGGTGAGCACGACGGTGCCCGCCGAGGTGGACGAAGAGGGTGCCATCACGCTGCCCGCGAAGAAGCTCTCCGACATTGCGCGCGAGCTGCCGGCGGCGTCGGTGCGTATCAGCTCCGCGGGTGAGCAGCGCGCCAATGTCGAGTGCGGCAAGAGCAAGTTCCGCCTCCTCGGTCTGCCCAAGGACGAGTTTCCCAGCTTCCCCCAGGTCAAGTTCGACAACGCCTGGAAGACGCCGGCCAAGGACCTGCACAAGCTCATCTCGCACGTCGCGTTCGCGGTGTCGACCGAAGAGAGCCGGCCGATCCTGAACGGCGTGCTCTGGGAGCTGCGCAAGGATCGCATGCGGATGGTGGCGACCAACGGCCATCGTCTGGCGAAGATGGAGCTCGGTCTCGAGGGGGGCAGCGCGCAGGCGGATCTCATCGTGCCGCCCAAGGCGCTCGAGCAGATTCGCCGCCTCTTCGGATCCGACGATGCCGTCGAGATCGCCAAGAGCGAGAACCACCTCGGTTTCCGCTCCGGCGGGACCCAGGTTTTCACCCGGCTGATCGAAGGCCCGTACCCGAATTACGAGCAGGTCATCCCGCGCGAGAACGACAAGTTCGCGACCGTCGACCGCGTCGCGATGGCCGCGGCGCTGCGGCGCATGAGCATCGTCGCGAGCGACCAGACGCACCGCATCCGGCTCGCCCTGTCGGCGGGCACGCTGAAGTTCAGCGTGCAGACCCCGGACCTGGGCGAAGCCCAGGACGAGATGCCGATTACCTACGAAGGCGACACCCTGGAGATCGGCTTCAACGCCGCGTACCTGCTCGAGCTGCTCAAGTACATGCCGACCGACGAGGTGCGCTTCAGCTTCAAGGCGCCCGAGCGCGCGGCCACGGCGGAGCCGGTGGGCTGGGATGATTCGGCGGCCTACATGTGCCTGGTGATGCCGCTGCGGCTCGTGGACTAGGGTCGGACCCGCAGCGTATCGGGTTGCGGAGCAAGGCTGTCAGCCGCCGGCACCGAGTCACGGGCCGGCGGTTTTTCTTCGCCCTCCTCCACCGGGACTTCGATGCGCTCGCCACGCAGGCGGCGGAGAATCAGTTGCTGGCGCCACCGCGTGCGTCCCGGCCGGAGCGAGGGGTTGGACGAGAGCGGGTGCGGGAGCGTCGCGACGAGCAGCGCGGCCTGGTCCATCGACAGTGCCGCCGCAGGGCGGTTGAAGTAACGGCGACTCGCCGCCTCCACGCCCCACGTGTTCGGACCGAACTCCGCGATGTTCAGGTAGAGCGCCATGATCCGCTGCTTCGGCAGCGCCATCTCGATCCGGTACGCAATCACCGCCTCTTTCACTTTCCGCAGCGGGTTCCGCGACGGCGAGAGGTAGAGGTTCTTCGCCAGCTGTTGGGTGATGGTGCTGGCGCCTCGCAACCGCTCCCGGTGGGCCCAGGCTCCGCCGAGTGCACGCCACAGCTCGTCGCGGTCCGCCTTCTGTGCCCAGGCGAAGGCGCTGCGCCGGTACCCCAGCGCCAGCCGCATCGAGTGCCAGTCGATACCCCGATGCTGGAAGAAGGCGTCATCTTCGCCGGCGATGGCGGAGCGCTCCAGCCAGGAGCTCGTGGCTTCGATCGGCACCGGAACGTAGTAACGCGCCGTGGTGTCGTGCGCGGCGCGGGCCTGGCGCTGGCGCATGCGCATGAACGCGGTTTCGGCGGGCCAGTGGGTGCGATACCAGGACGGCGGGGGCCACACCAGGACCAGCCAGAGGGCGAACGCGGCGATGCTCGAAAAGCCGACCAGTGCGATGATGCGCAGTGCGCGCATGCCGGGTCAGCGCCCGCGGCGCCGGGGATGGGATGGGTCGGAAATCGCGGCGCCCCAGACACCGGCGCGATCCACATCCGGGGCGCGGACCGAGGATTCGAACGCGGTCACGCGCGCCCCCGGCCCGTTCCACGTCAGCCCGACCGCGAGGCCGCGGGCGCTGAGCTTGCCGTTGAACTCCGCGCGGAAATTCACGGCCAGGTTTGCCGGCAGCACCGCGGTCACACCGGCCCGGATGGCGCTCGATCCCCAGCCCCGGGTCACGATTTCCCAATCGGCACCGGCGCGGAGTCGGCCGTTCAGAAGATTGAAGGCCAGGCCCGGCACCAGCGTCGAGAACACGGTGTCTCCGACCACGACGGGCGAGGTGATGTCGCGCAGCACGAGCGATGCTTCGAGGAATCGGCTGGCGAGGTAGCGCCCGCCGATGTCCCAGGAGCCGTCCTTGGTGTTGGTACCGGAGTACCATCGCCGGTCGAAACCCACGGAGACGGTCGGCGTCCCGCCGGCAATGCCGACGACGAACGCGTTCATGCCCACCGTGTCGGAAAAGCGGTCGTGCTGCCACCCGAAGGCGAGGACGCCACTGGCGAGTGTCGCGCCGTACTGGCCCACCTGCATGCCGCCCGGATAGCGGTTCGCCGTGAGGAATCCGGACACCGAGGCCTCGCGCTTTCGCGTCAATCCCGCCGGCTGTACCCAGAGCGCGCGCGAGTCACCGGCGTCGGTCGTCAGCAGGTATTCCTGCGGCTGGGGCACGAATGACTGTGCGGCGGTCACCCCGGGCAGGGCGGCCGCCGCACCGAGCAGCCAGAGGGCGAGCGCGGTGGCCCGCCGGGTCGTCAAGGCAGGCGCGTCACAGTGGTGCGCCGCGTCTGGTTCACCGGAATCTCGATACCGGCGGACACCACGTTGACGCGTACGTTGGTGCTGTCATTCACCGTGGTTCCGAGATAGACCCCCGATGCGGAGACCCACCGCTCGGACAGCGCCGCGCCGGTGCCCTGGAGCAGAAGCGTCGCGCCGCCCTGCTGACCCTCGCCGTTCAGGGTGTAGTTCCCGTTCGTGGTGATGTGGAGTACCCTCGCGCCGTCGCGCGTTTCCCAGCCCACGACCCGGTGCGAGCGAATGGAGGTCGACGTGACGCGCATGCCCTGGGCGCTGACCGGCGGTGCGACGACGGTATCGGTCCACATCGTTCCCGCAACGGTCGCCGTCGGGAGCGCGGGCAGAAATTCGCGGAAGATTTCGCCGCTCAGCGCCGTGGCGGCCATGGTGTCGGGCGGCGTGAAACTCACCGACTTGCCGAGCGGACTGTAGACGGCGTGAAAGGTCTTGCCGCGCAGCGCGTCGAGGGCGTTGGGATTGCCGGCCGGGTTGGTCGTGACGCCCACCGAATCCACCGTGATCGCCGCGTTGAGATTGCCATTCTCGCCCGGCGTCATCGCGGTGGTAACGATGAGGGTCGTGGTCGCGTCGGTTTCCTGCACCTGGCCCATCATGTCCTGCCGCAGATGCTGCACCTGCTCATAGCGATAGCGGCCGTTGCCGGCCGCATAACGCATCGCGGTGGGTTCGGCGGCGCGGGCGGCGGGCGCAGTCGCAGCGGGCGCCGGCGCGGAAGCGGGGGCGGCGTTGTGGCCGCCGCATCCGGCCACGATGGCCGCCGTCAGCATCAAGGTCGGGAAGCGCATTCGCGTCGATCTCCACGAGAGGGGTCAGTGCCGGTGGTGCTGGAGCGCCGCGCCCGATGTTCGTGCGCGGCGCCCAAGGCGGAGCCGTAAGCCGAGTTCTGTTCGGCCCGAGGGCCGGACGGTCATCTATCTGGGATGGCGGTCACCCGCCACCTCGAGCGGCCTACCCGCGGCTCGCTGTCGCCAGCGTTGTCGGTCCGGGCCGGACCTCGCCGCTTATTTGGCCTTGCTCCGACTGGGGGTTGCCGTGCCACACCCGTTGCCGGGTGCGCGGTGGGCTCTTACCCCGCCGTTTCACCCTTACCTGCCTTGCGGCAGGCGGTCTGTTTTCTGTGGCCCTGTCCGTCGCCTCGCGGCGCCCAGGCGTTACCTGGCAGTCTGCCCTGTGGAGCTCGGACTTTCCTCGGACCCGAAGGTCCGCGACCATCGCACTCCGCGTCCGGAATATAGGGGGACGGGGGGATGGGGGGATGGGGGATCGGAAAAAGGCCGCGTTTCGACTAGCCCGTCCCCCCGTCCCCCCGTCCCCCCGTCCCCCGTAGTTTCGGCAGCACTTCCGCGTACCCCTCCCGATACGAGGGATAGCGCGGTGCCCAGCCCAGGTCCTGCTTGATTCTGTCGTTGCGACAGCGGAGCGATGCCGAGTACGCCTCGACCATCTCCTGGCCGATGGCAAGGCGCGCCATGAATAGCGGCACGCGCATCGGCTCGGGCGCCCCCGCTGCCCGCGCGACCCATCGCAGATAGTCCCCCAGGCGCACCGGCTCGTCGTCGGTGACCAGCCATGTCGCCCCGGCGCCCGCGTGTTCGGTCGCGAGCGCGAATGCCGAGGCGACGTCATCGGCATGCACGAACCCCTGGTAGTTGTCGCCGCTGCCGATGATCGGCGCGAGGCGCTTGCGGAGCCGCTCGATGATCTCGCGGGTGTGAAATGCTTCTGCGGCGTAGAGCGCGGAACAACGCAGAATGTGGGCGGCACCGCCCTGGTCCTTCTCCCAGGTGCGCAGCCGCGCTTCCATGTCCACCGCCGACTGGGCCATGCGGCCGGGCTTCAGCGGCCCGGTCTCATCGATCCACGCGCCCCGCTGGTCGCCGTGGACCCACACGATGCTCTGGCCCACGATGCGGGGGACCCCGGCGGCGGACATCGCCGCCAGCAGGTTGTCGGTGCCTTCGCGACGGATGCGGTCGTTGGTCGCGAAGTCGGTGGGCTTCCCCGGAAAGGTCAGCGGAATGCTCGTCGCCGCGTGAATAACGACGTCCTGCCCGGCGACGGCGGCCGGCAGCGTCTCGCGTTCGAGAATGTCTCCGCGCAGCGTCTGCGCCCCCAGGCCGCGGGCGAGCTCGCCGGAGCGGTCGCTGCGGACCAGCGCGACGACATCGTGGCCGCGCTGCACCAGGCGGGGGACCAGGTACCGGCCAATGACGCCGGTACCGCCAAGAATGAGGATCCGCATCAGGGTGTTGTCAGCGCGATGATCGGGGGTTGATAGCGGCGCATACCTTGGGTCCGGACGATGGATGACGAGGGCACATGCGCACCAGAGCGGCAATGGTGGCGACGGTTCTTCTACCGGCGGAACGCTCCCGGCTCGAAGCCGCCGGCCAGGGATGTTTTTCGGCGGTCCACGGCGACTCCATCGAGGACGCCACGCATGCCGTGCGCCGGGGCGCGGCCGCGGCGCTGTTCCTCTCGGTCCACCGCTGCGGCGAGGCCGATCTGCCTCGGGTCGCGCGCTTCGTGCGCGAGTTCCCGAATATTCCCACCATCGCGCTCATCAGCCGAGCCGACACCCAGGCGCCCGGACGCATGCTGGCGCTCGGCGCTTCCGGCGTGCGCACCATCGTGGACATCACCATTGCCGGCGGATGGGAACGGTTGCGCGGTCTCCTGCGCGAGCCCGCCTCGCCCGCGGTCGCCTCGATTCTCGCGGGCCTCGATCCCGACCTTGATGACGTGCCTCCCGACTGCCGTCTCTTTTTCGAGTTGGTGATTCGCCGCGCTCCCGAGACCGCGACCGTGCTGAAGCTGGCGCGGGTTCTGCGGGTAGTGCCGAGCTCGTTCATGTCGCGGTTCTTTCGCGCCGGGCTGCCTTCTCCCAAGGCCTACCTCATGCACGCGCGCCTGGTGCACGCGGCCTTTCTGTTCGGAAGCCAGGGCTACAGCATCGCCGATGTCGCGCACCGCCTCGAGTACTCATCGCCGCAGAGCTTCGGCCGCCATCTCTCGTCCCTGCTCGGCCTGACGGCGGGCGAGTTCCGGCGGCGCATGCCGTTCGCGGTGGCGCTGGCGCGCTACCGCCAGACCTATCTCACCCCGTACCGGGACCGGTTGCTCACGTTCCATCCACTCGGAACGATGCCCGGTGACCAGGGACAAACCGTGGCGTGAGCGCCACCCGGGCGGGGTGACCCTAACGACGGTTGATCGTCGCGTATTCGGCCGTGTCGTGCTGGCGACCGACGACCGAAAAGCGCACGATCGATCCGCGCAGGCGCTCGGCGACGTCGGTGAGCTGTTGCGCCGTGTCGGCGATGCGCTGGAGCGCGACGTGCTGCTCCGTGACCGCGCCCGCAGCCTCGGCCGCGCTGTCGGCCGAGCCGGCGGCCAGGGTTTCGACGCGGTCCATCGCGGCGAGCAATGCGGTCATCGCCTGGGCCTGCTGCTCGCTCGTCGCGGCCATCGTCTCGATGAGCGAAGCGAGGGATCCGATGCCGCCCAGCACGTCCTGCAGCGCCGAGTCGGCCTCGCCCGCGATACCGCCCACGTCGCGCACCTTGGTCTCGCCGGCGCTGATCGCCTCCACCGCGGCCGTAACGCCGGCGCGGACGTCCTCGATGGCGCCGCCCACGTCCTTGGCCGCGCGCGCCGATTCTTCGGCCAGCTTGCGTACCTCGAGGGCCACCACGCCGAACCCCTGTCCGTGCTCGCCGGCACGCGCCGCTTCGATGGCGGCGTTCAGCGCCAGCAGGTTGGTCTGGCGCGCCAGCTTGGAGAGCGTCTTGGCGAGGGTGCCGATGCGATCCGAGACCGGCGCGAGCGCCGATACGGCCGCGGCGCTGCGGCGGACTTCGTCACCAATGGAGACCAGCGTGCGCCCGGCCTTCCCGATACGCTCCCGGCTGGCCTCGCCCGACTGGTGCAGCGCGTGGGCCCGTTGCGCCATCAGGTCGGCGGAGCGCCGGAGCTCGGCGGCGTCGGCGCTGGTGCGCTCGGTGTGCTCGCCACTCCGGGCGGCAATGGCCCGCTGCTCGCGCAACTGGGCGGCGAGGCGCGCCGCGCTGCCGCCTACCGATGCGCTGGTACGGCCGAGCTCCTCGGCGCGCCCCGCGAGCGACTCAGCGTAGGCCGCGACTTCGTCGGCCTCGCGCTGCACGCTGGCGATGGTCGCCGACGTGGCGTCGAGCATCCGGTTGAAGGAGCGCTCCAGCATTCCGAGCTGGTCGGCGCCGATCCCGCCGGCGCGCACGGCGAGATCACCCTGCTCCGCCTCTTCCATCACGCGGCGCATTTCCCGCAGCCGGTCCACCAGCGCCGCCGGACCCTTGAAGAGCACCCACGCCACCAGCCACAGCAGCGCGCCGTCCACGAATACCCGCACCGGCAGGTCGAAGATGCTGAGGACGCCCCGCTGCGCGACCGGATACCAGCGCGCATGCGCGAAGCGGCCGAAGACCGAAAGCATCGCCGCAACCGGGGCGAGGTACACGCCGACCAGGTCGCGCCAGTCGAAGACATACGGCGCGATGGCGAGCAGGTAGAGCAGCAGGGTGCCGGGAAGACCGGTGAAGGCGACGACGAAGGTGACGAGCACGAGGTCCAGGATGGCCGCCGCGTTCAGCAGCGCGCGCCGCTTGAGCCGGCCGCGACCGAGAAACGCGATGAGCGCGTTGGCGAAGAGTCCGGCCGCCGCCGCGCTGCCCACGGCCCGCGGCGCGGCATCGGAGACGCTGACGAATCCGGCGGCGGCCAGCAGACCCGCGATGAGGGGAATCGCCCACCAGCGGCGGCGGCAGCTGCGGGCCAGCGCGCCGGGCCCTTCGGCGGCGGGCCGGAACGGATTGCTCACACGGGCCGCAGCAGTTCGCTCGCCCCGACCAGTGCGTGCACCGGCACGCCGGCCGCGGCGATGGCATCGCGGCCGCCTTCCTCACGATCAATGACGGCGAGCACCCCCGCCACGATTCCACCTTCCGAGCGGACGGCGGCCATCGCATCGAGCGCCGAGCCGCCGGTCGTGATCGCGTCCTCGACCACGATGACGTGCGCGCCCGGCGTGAAGCAGCCCTCGATACGCTTGCCGGTCCCGTGGCCTTTTGGTGCCTTACGAACAGTGAAAGCGTTCAGTACCGGCGGGTTTCCGAGCGACGCCGCCGCGATGGCGTAGGCCACGGGGTCGGCGCCCAGGGTGAGGCCGCCGACGGCGCCCGCGGTCCAGCCCTGCGCGCGAATGGCCTCGAGGCCGAGCGTGCCGACGAGTGTGAAGCCTTCAGCATACATGGTGGTAAGGCGGCAATCGACGTAGAACGTGGACCGCCTTCCCGAGCTGAGGACGAAGTCACCGGTCCTCAGGGATCGCGACCGCAGCAGCTCGAGCAGGCGCTCGCGGGGAGACACGCGGGAGCTAGTGACCGCCGCCGAAGAGACCCTTCAGCGATCCGAGCAATCCGCCGCGACTGGCGCCGGCCGGAGCGCTCGCCGCGGCCGTCAGGTCCTGCGCGAAGGCCACGACCGAGTGCTGGCGCTTCGACGGCTCGCGCGACAGGCCTTTCATGACCGCGTCCTCCACGGCGCGCGGGAACGTCAGATCCCGGCGTGCCTGGCCCAGCGGTACCGGGGGCTGCGTCAGCAACTGGTGAAACAGCTCGCGCGGCGACTTGGCCTGGTAGGGCAGCTGCGTCGTGAGGAGGAAGTATGCGATCGTCGCCACCGAGTAGATGTCGGCGGCCTCGCCCACCAGTTCGCCCGACAGCGCCTCGGGAGCGACGTACTGCAGCGTGCCCACAAAGAACCCGGTGCGCGTCAGGCGCTCCTCGGGCTTCGCCTCGGCATCGCGCGCGATGCCGAAGTCGAGCAGGCGCGCCTTCTGGGTGCGCGGATCGTAGATGATGTTCTCGGGCTTGAGGTCGCGGTGAATGATCCCCGCGGCGTGCGCTGCGCCGATCCCCTCGGCGATCTGGTGGATGATCGTGCCGGCCAGCGGGATGGCCAGGGGCCCCGACCGCCGGACAAACTTCACCAGCAGCTCCCCCTCGGCCCACTCGAGCGCGAGAAAGTGCAGGCCGTCGGCTTCGCCGAAGTCGTACGTCTGGACGACGGTCGGGTGCTGGACGCGCGCGCCGAACGACGCTTCCCGCAGGAAGCGCTGGACCGCAGTCCGGTCACCGCGCAGCTTCTCGCGCAGCACCTTGACGGCGCAGACGCCGCGATTGGCGTGCGTGGCCCGGTATACGGTCGCGGTCCCGCCTTCTCCGACCCGCTCGAGAAGCTGGTAACCTGCGACGGCGGCCCCGGTGAGGTCTTCAGAAGACATGAGGTTTCGTTAAGCTACGGCTGTAGCGGGAGCCGGGCAAGTGAAAGGGGCGTCGCGCCTTGACGCTGCGGCGCGGCCGTTCGTAGCTTGACCAGAGTCCGGTCGGCTCACTCTCCCATCGAGGTTTCTCACGCACCGCCTGCCGAGCCGCCTGGTCGTCTGCTTGTTGCTGCTGGCCCCGCTGGCCTGCGGCTCGTGGAAGCGGGTCGGCGTGGTCGAGCCGGACACGCCCCCCGACCGGCTGCCCCAGCTCTTCGATCCGACGCGCATCTACGGTGAAATGGGCCTGCTGGCCGAAAGCGGCCCACTGGGAGTCATCGGTACCGCGCGCATTCTCGCCGGTCCCACGCGGGATTCGCTTCTCGTCGTGCTGGCGCTGTCGATGCGCAATCGCGGCCTCACCTTCCACCGAGACGGCGCGCAGTTCGTTGCCGAGTACCGCGTGGAGGTCACGTTCCGTCAGGGTGGCGCCGTGGCCCTGCATTCGGAGCGCAACGAGCGGATCCGGGTCGCGTCGTTCCGCGAGACCCAGCGTAACGACGAGAGCATCATCTTTCAGCAGTACATCGCGGTCCCGCCCGGCGACTACACCATGGGCGTGTCCGTCCGCGACCGCAACGGAACCAGCAGCGCGCGCCTCGAGACGCCGGTCACCGTGCCCTCGCTCCAGGCGAATGCGGT
>JAYTEN010000130.1:0-3878 GCA_043735145.1 Gemmatimonadota bacterium
TCGTCGAGGGGCGGATTGGGCCGGCGCGCGGCCGGCGCGGCGCCACTGCCGCGGCAGGGTGGCGGCGAGCCGTCGGGGCACTGGGCGAGCACGGGCGTCGCGGCGAAGAGCACGACACCGGCGGCGAGAATGCTACCGGAAACGAGAGGCCGCATCATGGGGGGGAAACTACGGGCGCGGCGGGTGCGGGGCCACCCCGTGCTACGGCTGGCGGGCGCCGCCCGCCAGCGGCACGACGCAGCGAAAGCCGGTAAAGGCGAGCCCCGAGCGATCGCGCGGGGTGCCCGCGCCACGCAGCGTCGCGCTGATGATGTCGTCCTTCGAGTTCCATGCGCCGCCCCGGATGACGTAGAAGTCGCCCGTGATGGCCGGACCGTGATAGCCCGGATACGCGGCCCGCGGCGATGACGTCCACTCCCACACGTTGCCGATGAGGTCGCGGATGCCGAGCGGCGAGCGGCCGAGGGGATAGTTGCCCACCGGCGCCGCCCCGCCCCGCTGCGCTGACGCGGTATTGGCGAGACCGAGCGAGAACTGCTCGCCCCAGGGATACTTCCGGCCCTCGGTGCCGCGCGCCGCGGCTTCCCACTCCTCTTCGGTGGGGAGGCGCCCCCCGCGGGGATGCGCCTGGGCGCAGTAGTTCTGGGCCTCGCTGAAGAGCACGCCGGTGACCGGCACATTGTCGGCCGGGCGCACGGCCCACGGCGCCGGGGCCCCGCCGCGGTCCACATACTTCGCGTACTCGCCCACCGTCACCTCGAGACTGTCCATGGCGAACGCCGCCAGGCGCACCGGGTGAGCCGGGCTGGCAACATCGTTAGGCACGTCGATGCCGATGGGGTAGCTCCCCGCCGGGACCACCACCATGCCGGGGTCCGCCGCGGCTGCCGTGGGAGCCACCGCGGCCCGGCGCCCCGCCAGCGCCACCACCAGGGCGATCGCCGCCAGCGCCACGCCCGCGGACACGGTGATCACCAGGTTGCGCTGGCTCCGCTTCTTCCGGCTCCGCAGCACGAACTCGGCCGTGGGGTGGCCGCCCGAGGCCGGCGTCGCGCCGCCCAGCGCGCGGACCACGTCTGCGGCGCTCTGGAAGCGCTCGTCCGGGTCCTGCGCCAGCATTCCGTCGATCGTATCCCTCAACACCTGAGGGGTGTCGGGGCGCAGCTTGGCCAGCGGCATCGGCGCCTCCGAGAGGCGCTTCATGAGGACCGCCGTCGGCGTCGGCCCGGTGAACGGCGGCTGCCCGGTCAGCATTTCGTACGCCATCACGCCCAGGGCGTAGATGTCGGCGCGATGGTCGCTCGGCGCGCCCGTCACCTGCTCGGGGCTGAGGTACGCCGGCGTGCCCACGAGCATGCCGCTCGCCGTCAGCGAGCTGGCCTCGGCGGTGCGCGCGATGCCGAAGTCGGTCACCAGCGAGCGGCCGGTCTCCTCCTCGAGCAGCACGTTATGCGGCTTGATGTCGCGGTGGATGACGCCGCGCTTGTGGGCGTAGGAGAGCGCGCTCGCCACTTCCTTCACGATGCGGATCACTTCGTCGGCGCCGAGCCTGCCTTCCTTCTCGATCCGGTCCACCAGGCTGCCGCCGTCGATGCACTCCATCGCGAGGTACAGCAGGTCGTCCTTCTGGCCGATGAAATGGAGCGGGACGATGTGGGGGTGGCTCAGCTGCGCAACCGTCTCCGCCTCGCGCCGGAAGCGCTCGAGCACGGTCTTCGAGGTGATGAGATCGGGCGAGAGAACCTTGACTGCGAGCCGGCGCTTGAGGTTCACGTCGCGGACCAGGTAGACGACGGCGAAGCCGCCGGCACCGAGGGGCTTCTCGACCTTGTATTGATCGCCGATCGCGGCCTGGAGACGGACCGCGAGCTCGTCGACCTCGCCGGTATTGGGGATGTGCGGAATCAGGCCGTCGGGAGGCGTGAGCGCACCCGTGGCTACCATGCCGGCGGCCGGGGTCAAGGGATGCCCGCACGACGAGCAGGCGAAGTCGCCGTCGCCCATTCGACTACCACAATTGGGACAGTTCACAGACAGTAAAACTACTGCAGCCCCTGACCTAACGCAATACAGGAAAGCGATTTACGCCCTCGGATGATAGGTCCTATGCACGTTGCGGAGATACTCGCGGTCGACCCGGGTGTACAGCTGCGTGGTCCCCAGGTCGGCGTGGCCGAGCATCTCCTGCACCGCCCTGAGGTCGGCCCCCCCTTCCAGGAGATGGGTCGCGAAGGTGTGGCGCAGAGTGTGGGGGGTGACCCGTTTCGTGATTCCGGCGGCCTTGGCGCGGGCCTTGATGATTCCCCAGACTCCGACGCGGGAGATCGGGGATCCCCGGGCATTGAGGAACAGCCGGCCCGCTCCCTTCCCCTTCTCGAGGTGCGGCCTGGTCTCGCGGGTGTAGAGGGCCACGGCTCCCAGGGCCCGCCGTCCCACCGGGACGAGTCGCTCCTTGCTGCCCTTCCCGAACAGCCGCGCGAGCCCCTCGTCGAACAGGACGTCCTTGAGCTCCACCCGGGTGATTTCCGAGACCCGGGCGCCGGTGGCATAGCCGAACTCGATCAGCGCGCGGTCGCGCCACGCCAGCGGGTCGTCGGCGCTGACGGCCGCGAGGAGCCGCTCCACCTCTTCGGCGGTGAGGACGGCGGGCAGCGTGCGCCAGCGCTTGGGGCTGGTGAGCCGCTCGCTGGGGTCGCGCACCACGTGGCCTTCGCCGGCGAGGAAGCGATAGTAGGTGCGCACCGCCGACACATGGCGGCGGATGCTCGTCGCGGCGAGGCCCAGGTCCTTGAGATGAAAGATGAAGTCGCGCAGCATGGCGCTGGTCGCGCCCGACGGCGCGCGGACCTTCTGGCTCACCAGGAACTCGGCGAGGTGCCGCAGGTCTCGCTTGTACGCGAGGACGGTATTCGGGGACGATCCGCGCTCGAGGGAGAGAAAATCGCCGAACTGCTCGATGATGAACGGCAGCTCGTAGTCGGCCGGCTCGATCACTCGGCGCCCGTGTCCGCCTGTCCGCCCATCCGTCGGGTCGCCTTTTTCTTCCACCGGACGATGAGCACGACGATCACGATCGTCGCGAGGCCGGCCACGGCGGCGAGCCCGGCGCCAAGCTGCGCGACGAATCCCTTGACCGCGCTCCAGTTGGTGCCGAGGCGGTAGGAAATCATGACCACGGCGCCGTAGAAGAGCGCCGAAGCCGCGGCGATGGCCGGGATGGCCTTCTGCGGCGGAATGCGGATCATGCCGGCGAAGAGCGGCACGACGGCCCGGTAGACGGGGAGGCAGCGGCTGAGGAAAATGCCCCAGGTGTGGTGCTTCTCGTAGCGCAGCTTGACCGCCGCGACCAGCTCGGGCGAGAGCACCCGCTTGCCGATCGGGGAGGCGAGCAGGTCCTCGCCGACCGACCGCGCGAGGAAGTACACGCCCGCCGCGCTGCCGACGTTGCCGGCCACGGTCACGGCGTACACGATCCAGACGCTGAGCCGCGGATTCTGGGCCGCGAGAAATCCGCCCAGCGCGGCGGCGGTATCGGCGGGCACCGGCGGGAAAATGTTCTCCAGCGCCGCGAGAACAGCGATGGCGAGGTAGATGCCCGCGGGCGGCAGGCCCGCCACCCAGTCGATGATGGACTGGATCAATTGCCGAGCTGTGCGAGGGCGATCATCCTGGGATTCTACGCTCAGCGCTGAAGGTCGGCGAGGAAAGCCTGGAATCGGGGGTCGGCGCGGATCGGCTCCCAGTACCAGTGCCGGCTGAAGACGACACGGTAGTAGCGACGCGGATAGCGCGCCAACCGGCGTGCAGCTTCCAGGGATGCCGGGACATCGCCGAGCTGCGCATAGAGGCCCGAAAGCAGCATCGCCGGCACCAGCGCG
>JAYTEN010000131.1:0-2418 GCA_043735145.1 Gemmatimonadota bacterium
ATCGCCGTCCTGCCCGCCGTGATCGAGGCCGTGTACGTCTCGCCCACCGCGGTCTTCATGGACGAGCGCACGAAATCCACCCAGATCACCATCGGCAACGCGGGCGACCAGGCCGAAGAGGCGACCATCGAGGTGAAGTTCGGCTTCCCCGACGTGGATTCGGCGGGCACGCCCTACATCCGCTTCGTCGAGGACCCGGGCCCCGAATTCAACTCCGCCGCCGACTGGATCCGCGCCTTCCCGCAGCGCGTGCGCCTCGAGCCACGCAGCCAGCAGGTGGTGCGCCTCCTCGCGCGGCCGCCCGACGGCCTGCCGGATGGCGAGTACTACACGCGCATGATCGTCACCGGCCGCGGCGCCACGCTGCGCGTGAACACCGGCGACAGCGCGGTGCACGCGGGCGTGAATCTCGAGATCCGCCTCGTGACGTCGGTGACCTACCGCAAGGGCCGCGTGACCACCGGCATCGGCATCCGCGGCCTGACGGCGGAAGCCGAGGGCGACTCGCTGTCGGTGTGGGCCCACCTGGTGCGCGAAGGCAATGCCGCCTATCTCGGCACCGCCGAAGTCGAGCTGCTCACGCCGGGCGGAACTATCGTCAGGCGCTGGTCGACGGCGCTCGCGGTGCATTACCCGGTGCGCCGGCGTTTCTCCTATCCGCTCGACTCGCTCGCCACGGGTGACTACCGGGTCCGCTTCCGGCTGCGCACGCGCCGGCCGGACCTGGAATCGTACGCGCCCAATGCCGTCCTCCAGGCGCCGACGGTGATGGATTCCGTCGCCGTCCGGGTCTTCCAGTAGATGAAGCGGGCGCTGCTCGTCCTCGCGCTCTGCGCCGCGGCGATGCCGGCGCGCGCGCAGCTCGCCCTGCACAGCTCGGCGGCGACCATCCGCGGCGACGACCGGCTCGACAGCGCCTACGTCGAGGCGGTGGTGAAGGTGGACATCGAGAACGGGCCCACCACGGTGATTCCCGCGCTCGCCAACAACACGACGCTACTGCTGCCGGTGCGACAGTTCTTCGAGCTCACCGAGATCCGCCTCGAGGCGTTCGCGCTCCGCGACTCCGCCGTGGCGATCCTGGAGCCGGGCCATGTGCGGGTGCGATTCAAGCCGTCGGCGCGCCAGCTCTTCAAGGGCGCGCAGGCCGTGCCGTACGACTCGATGGACGTGGTGTGGTGGGACGGCGATCTCTTCGTCTCCACCGCGCTGCTCGACCGGCTGCTCGGCGTGACCACCAGCGTCGAGTGGTCGGACCTCTCGGCGATGATCGGGCGCACCGCCGCGCTGCCGGTGATCCAGCGGGCGCGCCGCGAAAACCGCCGCCAGCTGCTGCGCCGGGACCAGCTGGCCAGCAGCGTCCTCAACCTTCCGCTGCGGGAGCGCGCCATCGACGGCGCCGTCGGCACCTGGTCCCTCACCGCCGCCACCGGCGGCCCGACCGAGCAGATGGTGCTGGACCTGGGTCTGGGCGCGGGACTGCTGGGCGGCAGCGCCGAGGTGCGGCCGCAGTTCTGGAGCAGCCACGGCGAGTCGGGTGGCGATCTGCGCGCCTCGTGGACCCGCGCGTGGAACAACAACCGCTGGATCCGCCAGGCCGGCATCGGCGATGTGCAGACCAACGGCCGCCGCGCGCGGCTCATCGAGGGCGTCACCGTCACCAACGCGCCGTTCGTGCGCTCGTCGGAGTTCGACGTCGAGCAGTTTGTGGGCCGGGTGCCGCAGGGGTGGGAAGTCGAGCTCTACGACGGCGGGCAGCTGCTCGGCTATGCCGACGCCGATGCGGTCGGCGCGTTTCGCGTGCCGATCCAGCTGCGGTACGGCCAGAATCCCTTCGACTTGGTGATGTATGGTCCTGGCGGCGAGACGGTCCGCCAGAAGCGGACCATCCGGGTGCCGTTCAGCCGCCTGCCGGACCATCATCTCGAGTACGCCTTCGCCGCCGGCCTCTGCAAGTACGAGCCGTGCGATGGACTCGTCAGCGCCGACGCGCGGTACGGCGTGTCGAGCCACGTCACGCTGCAGGGCGGCATGGACGCGAGCTTCGAGCATGCGCGCGGGTCGCTCTGGCAGCCGTATGCCATCGTCTCGGCGGCGCCGGTTGCGGAGCTTGGGCTGACCGGGGAGGCCGTCGCCAATGGCCACGTCCGCGCCGCGGCCGAGTACGAGCCGAACATGGACCTGCGGGCGTCGGCGGGATTCACGCGTTTCTCCGCCGCGGGCGCGGTATTCACCAACGGCACGCTGGCCGAGGCGACGCGCACCGAGACGTCACTTTTCTGGCGTCCCGGCTGGCTCAAGGGCACCCTGTACCTGCGCGGCGCGACGGTACTGTCCACCGGCCCCGACCTGCATCGCAGCCTCGAGCGCCTTTCCGCCACGGCGCAGCACGGGCCGATCCGCTACGGGCTCGGCGTG
>JAYTEN010000132.1:0-5877 GCA_043735145.1 Gemmatimonadota bacterium
TCTCGACACCGTCTTCCCCTCCGGCACTCCCATAGACGTTCTAGGGAAGGGCGAGCGCGTCTCCGCTCCCGGCATCGGCGACAACGCGCGCGGTCTCGCGGCGCTGCTCACGCTGGCGGAGGCGATCGTCTGCTGCAACGTGGAATTGGCCCAACCGGTGACCTTCGTGGCATCGGTCGGCGAGGAGGGCCAGGGCGACCTCCTCGGCGTGAAGCACCTCTTCGCCACCTGGGAGCGGGAAAGTACGGGAGCCGTGTCCCCCTTCCCCCGTCCCTCTTTCCCCTCCTCGTTCATCGCGCTCGACGGCCCCGGACTGGACCGCATCGTCCACCGCGCCCTGGGATCGATCCGTCTGCGCGTGACCTTCAAGGGACCGGGCGGCCATTCGTGGGCAGCCTTCGGCGTGCCGAATCCCGCGCATGCCGTCGGCATCGCGACGGCGCGCATGGCCGAGATCGGGCTGCCGACGACGCCGCGCACCGCGCTGAGTGTGGTGCGCATCGGTGGCGGCCATTCGCTGAACACCATCCCCATGGCCGCCTGGCTGGAGCTCGACCTGCGGGCCGAGTCGGACCCGGTGCTGGCCTCGATCCGCCAGACCATCGATGCCGTGCTGGAAGGGACGCTCGCGTGGATCAACAAGCGGCGCGCCGCCGGCACGGCGCCGCTCCGGATGGATGTGACGCCCCTGGGGGAGCGGCCGTCGGGGACCACGCCCGAGGAGCACCCACTCGTCCGGGCGGCCGTCGCGGCGACCCGGGCGGTGGGCGGCACCCCGTCCCTCGCCTCGGCATCGACCGACGCGAATGTGGCGATTTCACGGGGGATTCCCGGGATCGCCATCGGTGGCGGTGGCCGGGGAGGCGATGCGCATCTGCTCACCGAATGGTATGAAAACACGCATGGCCCTGAGGGAATCGTTCGATGCCTCCTGGTCCTGGTAGCCGTCAGTTCCCACGCCTGAGGCAGGAGGCTAGTCTTCAGGCGTGATTCCGTTCGAATCGTCCCACCAGGACCTGCTGCAGAAGCCCATCAAGGACTTCGGCCTGCGCATCGAGGGCTCGCCGCTGGAGAAGTACGTGCGCCAGCTGTACAAGGAGCTGGAGCGCAAAGGGCTGAAGTGCTTCAAGCCGCGCTGCTATCTCACCGACGAGTGGGGCTGCCCCGACCAGGAGCCCGTCATCGGTATCCCGTTCTACCTGGCCGATCCCAAGCTCGCCGCGCTCGAGAAGTCGATGAACGACCTCGAGGACGAGCGCGAGATCATGATGTACCTGCGCCACGAGGCCGGGCACGCCTTCAACTACGCGTACGAGCTGTTCAAGCGCGAGGACTGGAAGACGCTCTTCGGCCCCTTCCGCCGTCCCTACCGCGAGCGGTACCGGCCGGTGCCCTTCTCGCGCCGGTTCGTCAGGCACATGGCGGGCTGGTACGCGCAGAAGCATCCCGACGAGGATTTTGCCGAGACCTTCGCGGTGTGGCTGACGCCGCGGGCCAACTGGCGCAAGCGGTACAAGGGCTGGGGCGCGCTGCACAAGCTGCGGTACGTGGACCGGATCGCGCGCCTGTACGGCGACCAGGAGCCGGTGCGGGGCACCGGCGAGACCGACGTCACCGTGGACGAGATGGAAGTCACCCTCGAGGACTTCTACCGCCAGACGACGCCTGACGAGTCGCAGGCGATCGCCGACCTCGCGCTCGACGCCGACCTGACCGACATCTTCCTCAAGCCGACGAAGCGCCCGCGGAAGAACGTGCGATCCGGCGCGGACGTGCTGGCCGAGCGGCGCAAGGAAATCGTGGACAAGGTGACCTACTGGACCGGCGTGCGCCGGCCGCTCGTCAAGCAGCTCGTCGAATGCATCGAGAGTCGCGTGCGGATCATGAACCTGGGCGTCATCGCCGGCCGCGAACAGGCGAGCGTAGTGGAAATCACCGCGTATACCACTACATTGGCGATGAATTATCTGACGCGCGGACAGTTTACGCAGGCGTAGGAGGCCCGTGGCGAAGGACGCGCTGAAAGTCGCGATTCTCTATGACAGCTGGGACGACGGGGCGGAAGAGCCGACCGCCGACGTCCCCGAGGAGCCGCCTCCCCGGCGGCGCCGCAAGGGCCGCAAGACGCGCAAGGTCCGGCGCCCGATGCTCGACCGCGAAGAAATCTTCGAAGCCCTCGAGAAGCTCGGCCACGCGCCGAGCTACCTGGTGCTCGACGGGAAGGACCCCTCGCTCGTCGCGCTCGCCCGCAGCCGCCACGACCTGATCTTCAACCTCACCGAGTCGTACGCCGGCGATGATACCAAGGACATGAACATCGCGGCGTACCTGGACCTGATCGACCTGCCCTACACCGGCGCCGGCCCGTACGGCCTGTACCTGGCGCAGAACAAGGCGCTGGCCAAGAAGATCTTCCACTTCCACGACATCCGTACGCCCTTCTTCGCGGTGAGCTACAAGGGCCTCAGCGAGCACGCGCACGACATCGCGTTTCCGCTGATCGTGAAGCCGCAGTCGGAGGACGGCTCCATCGGCATCAACAACGATTCCGTGGTGTCGAGCGTCCAGGAGCTGCTCGAGCGCATCCACTACATCCACGAGCAGTTCGATTCCCCGGCGCTGATCGAGGAATACATCGAGGGGCGCGAGATCTACGCCGCGGTCCTCGGCAATGACAAGCCCGAGGCCCTGCCCCTGGTCGAGCTGGACATGTCGCAGCTCCCCGAGGGGACGCCGCGGATCGCGGGCACCGAAGTGAAGTGGGACAAGGACAACGAAGCGTACAAGAAGACGGTGTCGCGGATTGCGGAGAACCTGGACGATGAGACAATCGACAATCTTCAGCAGACCGCGGTGGCCGCGTACCAGGCGCTCCAGTTGCGCGATTACGGCCGAATCGACATGCGACTCACGCCCGACGGCAAGATCTACGTCATCGAGGCGAACCCGAATCCCTGGCTCAGCTCCACCGCCGAGTTCTCGATCGCGGCGAAGAAGTCGGGGCGGAGTTATGCCGAGACGATGGGCGAGATCGTCCAGCTGGCGGTGGCCCGAAACGAATAGCGGAATTTCGTCGACGAATTTCGTTGGGGCGACCTTCATGGTCGCCCTCTTGATTTTCAATGATATGATATTGTATGATAAAGTATGAGCAAACCATTATCCCGCATCACCATTACGGTTCCGGCCAGCCTGATCGAGAAAGCCGACGCGCGCGCAGGGCGCGAGGGCCGCTCGCGAAGCTGGGTATTAGCCGAAAGTCTCCGGCGATACCTGGAGGAACCGAGAGCTCCCGCCGTTCGCGAAACGGGAGCGTCCTACGATGTCCGGCCCGGCCTTGGTCCGCAGCGGACCGCGCAGCTCGAGGCGGACATGAAGCTCACGCCCGAGCAGCGGGTGCGTGAGGCCGAGGAAATGTTTCGCACCGCGTTGCTCGCCCGGCCCCAGCCGAGATTCGAGCAGGTGCTGATGTTTCCGACGCTGGAAGACTACTTCGCCTGGAAAAAGCGGGACGTACTCCGATGAGCAGCATGACGAAGCTCGCGCAGGTCTGCCAGGCGCTGAACGAGGCCGAGGCGCGGTACGTGGTTGTTGGTGCGCAGGCGGTCAACCTGTGGGGCGTCACGCGCGGAACGCGCGACATCGACGTGCTGATCGAGGCGACGACGGAGAATGCGCAACGCGTGCTCGATGGCCTGGCCAGCGTGGGCTTCGTGCTCGTGCGCGATCTCGATGCCGCAGAAGTCGCGCGCAAGCCGGTTACGGTCGTTGGCGATATCTACCGCGTGGACATCTTCACATTGGCGTGGGCCGTCCGTTATCCGGAAGCGGCCCCCGAAGCGCAAACCTTCCGGATCGAGAATGTGGACGTGCCAACAATCTCGATTCGCCACCTGATCGCGTCCAAGCGAACGGGGCGCCTTCAGGACGCCGCCGACATCGAGATGCTGGAAGCGATCGAGCGATTGCGGGGCGAATAGAAAGGGCGTGCCGTAGGGGCGGCCCTTGTGGCCGCCCCTACGGCGTCATCACGATCCTAGCAGACCACCTCGCTGTTCGAACCCAGCGACGCGCTCCCATTGAACCCGATCAGCGTGACCTCGTCGCCGATGATGGCGTCGTGCAGCTCGGTGCGCTCGATCTTGCACTTCCGGCCGACGATCGCTTCCTCGATCGCGCTGTCGCGGATCATGCACCCCGCATCGATCGCGACGTGCGGCCCGATGGTGCTCCGCTCGATCTTCACACCCTCCGCGATCAGGCACGGCTCCACGATCTTCACGCTCGGCCCGAAATCGCGCGGACCCTTCCCGCCCATCCGGTCCAGCAGGATGGCGTGCGTCTCCAGCGTCGTCCCGTTCGCGCCGCAGTCCAGCCACGCCCCCACCTCGGCCGTCTTGATCTTCCGGCCATGGTCGATCATCCACTGGAAGGCGTCGGTGAGGTAGTACTCGCCCTTGTTCTGCGGCGCCTTGAGCGTCGCGTCGATCCCCTGCCACAGCGCGTCCACGTCCTTGATGTAGTAGAGGCCGATGTTGGCGAGCTTCGAGATCGGCTCGCTCGGCTTCTCGACGATCCTGGTCATGAAGCCCTTCTCGTCGGTGACGACCACGCCGAAGCGCTGGTAGTCCTCGACCTCCTTGGCCCAGATGATCCCGTCGGCGTCGGTGGTATTGGCGATCGACAGGTCGGCGTCAAAGACAGTGTCCACGAAGATGATGAGCACCGGCCCCTTCACGTACGGCCGCGCCAGGTTGATTGCGCCGGCGGTGCCGTCCTGGACCTTCTGCTCCACGAAGCGCGACGGATACTTGTAGTGCTCCCTCGTGTACGCTTCCACCTGGTCCTTCAGATGACCGGTGATGAAGATCAGCTCGGTCACGCCGAGCCCCTCGAGCTTGTCCATCACCCAGTCCATCACCGGCCGGCCGGCGACCTTCACCAGCGGCTTCGGCGTGAGATGCGTGTGCGGCCGAAGCCTCGTGCCCTTGCCCGCCAGCGGAATGATCACCTGCATGTCATGCTCTCCCGTACCGGTCCTGCAACCGGATCACGTCGTCAAGATGATTGGTGGACGCCTCGAGGACGTCGGTCGTCTCAATGGCTTCGAACTGGTGAATCCGGCCGGTGGGAACCTGTTGAGCATCCCCGGCACTCATGATTCGCTCCTGCACCGTCCCCCCGTCCCCCCGTCCCCCCGTCCCCCCGTAGCGGTAGATCATCTTCCCGCTGAGAACATAAATGGACTCGTGCTTCTGCTCATGGTATTGGAGACTCAGCACGTGCCCCTTCTCGATATGGAGGATCTTCCCGACGTACCGGTCGGTATGCGCCCACAGGATCTCGTACCCCCAGGGCTTGTCGGTGCGCCGCGGCGTGAATCCGTCGGGATGCGTCAGAAACTCTCCGCCAGTGACAGTGACAGGGACGACGGGCTCGTGACACAGACCCGCACGCAGACACCACAGCCGACGCAGCCGGCTCCGATCACCGGCCGCCCCGCGTCATCGAGATCCAGCGCCTCCGGACCGACGGGGCAGGCGCGCGCGCACACGCCGCACTCGATCCCCTGAAACGCGATGCAGCGATCGGCGTCGAGATGCAGCTCGCCCAGACGCTCCGTCGCCCAGCCATCGGCCGGCGCCACCAGCGCCCCCGTCGGACAGACCGTCGCGCAAAACATACCCTCGCACGCGACGCACGGCTGCTGGAGCGGTTCGATGATCGGCGTCGAGGCCGCGAGACCCGCCGACACCGGCGCCGGCACGATCGCGTGCACCGGGCACGCCTCCATGCAGTAGCCGCAGCGGGTGCAGGCGGCGAGAAAGGCCGGCTCCGCCAGCGCCCCGGGCGGCCGGAAGTGCCGGCGCGGCGCCA
>JAYTEN010000133.1:0-14950 GCA_043735145.1 Gemmatimonadota bacterium
ACGGTGGTCCAGAGCCCATCCGGCCCGCACTCGGCTGACTGGGTGATGTTGCGCGTCCTCACGATATCGCCCGACATGAGATAGGCCTCGCGGCGCTCATCCCAGGCCTGGTTGGGATCGAACGGCACGCCCAGGGTCGTGGCGAGCATCGACGCGGCGAGGTCCTCGGCGTAGTCGCCGGCGAGTTGCTCTTTCTGCCCGTACGCGTGGTGTTCGGAGATGTAGCCGTAATGGCCCGAGTCCGACGGAATCGCGAGGCCGATCGACGAGACCACCATGCGGCTGGGCTCGTTGGTCGCCATCTCGGCGAGCACCGCGAACACCACCTGGCCGGGGCGCAGCATCGTCACGCCTTCCTGGCGCGGCACCAGCTTGCAATGGGGCGGGATGATCGAACTGACGCGCACCAGGTTGTACTTCTCGATGCCCGCGTCGCGCAGCGCCATCTCGAAGCTGGTGAGCTTTTCCTTGTGCCGGCCGACGCCGCGGGTGAGGAAACCCTTGGTGGGAACGTACTGCATTGGGTCGTAAGGCACGTCACTACCTCGGGCCGGAAGGTGGGGCTGTGGGCGCGAAGGCCTCGCGCTGCTGGCACTCCGGGCAGGTCCCGAAGATTTCCAGACGATGATGATGATGCCGAAAACCGTATTCTTCCGCGATCAGCGCCTTCATCCGTTCCAGGCGCTCGTTCACGAACTCGATCACCGTATGACACCGCATGCAGATCAGGTGCTCGTGGTGCGCGCGGCCCGGGGCGCGCTCGTAGCGCCGGAACCCTTCGCCAAAGTCCCGCAGCGACACCATGCCGCTCTGGGCCAGCAGGTCGAGGGTGCGATACACCGTTGCCTTGCCCACGTTCGCCCCGCGCGAGCGCAGCGTGCGCTCCACGTCGTCCGCCGACAGATGGCCCGCCGATCCGAAGATCACGTCGGCCACCTGCTCCCGCTGCGCGGTCACCGGCAGGTTGTGTTCCCGCAGGTACCGCCGGAACGCCTCCAGCAGCTGGGCCGGGCCGGGCCCGGCCGGAGCATCACTCCTCGCCGTGCCGCTCACCGCCGCCGTCCGGCGCCCCCGCCTCGTCCTTCCAGGCAGACAGATTCACGACTTCGGCGTCGCCGGCCTCGTCGGCCCGGTCGCGCACGCCATCAATCACGCGCGGCAGCATGTCCGCCGGCGCTTCGGCGGTCTCGGCGATCTCCACCGTCGCCGTCCCCCGCGCCGCGCCCTTGAGCTCGAGCACGTAGCGCACCCGGTAGACGATGTGGCGGTCGCCCGCGCCCTTGCGCGTCACGACCGCCACCCCGTGTTCCTTCCCATCCCGCTTCACGCCCGGGAACGACCACACCGCGTCGACGTCGGCCCTTGGCATCCGCTCGGCGATGGCATCGAGAACCCGCGCGAGTCCATCCCCATACACCGCCGGGTCCGCGGGCGGCGGCGGCGGCGCAGATAGATCGTTCATTGGGGCGGAAAATACAGGAGCGCGGGGTTCGGGACTAGTGGCTCACAGGAGCGCGACCGGATCGCGATCGATCATCATGCGCACCGCATGCGGAACCGGCGCATGCGCCGCGACATAGCCGACGAGCCTGGTCAGTTGCCCCGCGTCCTTCGTCCGAAGGAGCAGATGCCAGCGCCAGCGGCTGCGCACCCGCTCGATCGGACAGGGCGCGGGACCCAGGAGCTCGGCCCGGCTTCCGGGGCGCGCCGCAAAGAGCGTCCGCAGCCAGTCGGCGATCAGCCCCGCGGCATCGGCGACGGCCAGCTCTTTCTCTCCGCTGATGACGATGTTGGCGAGGTGCGCATGGGGCGGATAGGCCGGGTCGCGCCGCTCGGCGAGCTCACGCGCGGCGAATCCGGCCACGTCGTGCTTCGACGCGCACGCCACCGCGGGGTGGTCGGGCTGGCGCGTTTGCACCAGCACCTTGCCGCCCTTGGGCCCGCGCCCCGCCCTGCCCGCCACCTGGGTCAGCAGCTGGAAGGTTCGCTCCGCGGAGCGGAAATCCGGCAGGTTCAGCGCGACATCGGCGTCCACCACCCCGACCACCGTCACGTTGGGAAAGTCGAGCCCCTTCGCGATCATCTGGGTCCCGACCAGGATGTCCACCCGTCCCGCCCCGACTTCGTCGAGAATCCTGCTGTGGGCCCATTTCCCCCGCGTGGTGTCCACATCCATGCGCGCGATGCGCGCCGTGGGAAACCGCGCGCTGACGTGCTCCTCGACCTGCTGCGTCCCGGCGCCGCGAAAGCGCTGGGTCGGCTCGCCGCACTCGGGACAGGCCTCCGGCGGCGGCGCGCGATGATCGCAGTGGTGACATCGCAGCACCGGCGGCGACCGGTGGAAAGTGAGCGCGAGCGAACAATTGGGGCACTCCACCACGTGGCCGCACGAAGGACACTGCACGAAGGTGCTGAAGCCCCGGCGGTTGAGGAGGAGCATCGCCTGCTCGCCGCGCGCCAGCGCCCCCGCGACGGCGCGGTCGAGCTCCTCGCTCCATGGGACGGGAGAGCCGGCCTCGCTTCCGCGGTCTCCCCTCCGCTCCCGCCCCCCGCGCCCTGCCTCTCTCAGGTCCACGATCTGTACCGGAGGCAGCGGCCGCGCCCCGATCCGCTCCGGCAGGCGGATGAGTCGCACGGCGCCGCGCTCGGCGGCGGCCCAGGTCTCGAGCGCTGGCGTCGCGCTGCCGAGCACCACACGCGCCCCCGCGAGCGCCGCGCGCCGCATCGCCACCTGCCGGGCATGATAGCGCGGCGCAGGATCGGCCTGTTTGTACGACGCATCATGCTCTTCGTCCACCACGATGGCGCCGAGCCGCGGCACCGCCGCGAAGATCGCCGA
The DNA here is from genome assembly GCA_043735145.1 of Gemmatimonadota bacterium. Taxonomy (GTDB): domain Bacteria; phylum Gemmatimonadota; class Gemmatimonadetes; order Gemmatimonadales; family JACORV01; genus DASXPG01. The sequence goes on from JAYTEN010000133.1 coordinate 2,840, forward strand.
TCGGGCGCCCACCGCGACGCGCTTCCGTCCCGACTGCAAGGCGCGCCAGGCGTCGTAGCGTTCGCCATCCGAGAGGCCGCTGTGCAACACCGCGACCGCATCGCCGAAGACGCCGCGAAAGCGCGCCACAGTCTGCGGCGTGAGGCCGATCTCGGGCACCAGCACGATCGCGCCCTTCCCGGCGTCCACCATCCGGCGCAGGTACTCGAGGTAGACGAGCGTCTTGCCACTGCCGGTGACGCCGAATAGCAGGGCCACGCCGCCCGGATCGAGGGTATCCAGCGCCCCGAGCGCTTCCCGCTGCTGGGGTGTCGGCGATCCCGGCGGCGCGCTCCCTTCGAGCAGGGCGAACGGGTCGCGCTCGCGGCGCTCGAGCGCGACCAGCACGTGCCCCGCATCCAGCAATGCCTTCAACGCGGCGGGTGACACGCCTTCCAGCGACAACTGGCTCGCCGAGGCGCGCCCGCCCAGTCCCTCGAGTGTCTCCAGTGCGGCGCGTTGCCGGGGAGCGCGCGCGAAACGCTGTTCGCGTTCGAGCAGTCCGGGCGCGCCTGGCGCCAGAGTGAAGACTCGCTCGGTCCGCTCCGGCGCCCGCGTCTTCGGCGGCAGCGTGACGACCTCCACGACGCCGTCGGCCGCGAGCCGATGCACCAGCCTCACGCCGGCAGCACCGGCGGCGCGGCGGATATCGGCGAACCGAACCCCGGTCCCCGGTCCTCCGTCCACGGTCCCCGCCCTTTGCAGCAACTCGAGCGCATCGCCCGCCGCTCCCGCGGAGGCTGGCAGCGCGCCGATCACGCGCACCATCGGCACCGACTCCGAGAACAGCGCCGAGGGCAACATCGCCCGCAGCACCAGCCCGGGGTTCGCCGCGTAATGCGAGCCCATCCACTCGGCGAGGGACAGCAGCGACGCGTCGAGCAGCGGCACCGGATCGGGCGCAGCCAGCACCGGTCGCGCGCGCGCCTGCGGCGGCGGGCGATCCACGCCCGTCACGATGCCGACCATCTCTCTCTGTTGTACCGGAACGACGACGCGCGCGCCGGGAATGGCGCGCTCCGCGAGCTCTTCGGGGACCGAATAGGTGAGCGCCGTCGGGAGCGCCAACGGCAGGGCGACGTCGATGAATGGCATGGGCGGTACGGCGGTACGGGGGTCCGGCGGTACGGCGGTACGGCGGTATCGATGCCGGCGGGGGTACCGCCCTACCGCCGTACCGCCCTACCGCCCTACCGCCGGGCGACTCCGAGGCCGGGCGTCGTCGGCAGCACGACCCTCCCGTTCGCGATCGACGCGCCCGTGAAGGGGTCGTGCTTGAGCAGCGCGGCACCGTCGAGGTCCACGATGTCGAGCAGCGGCGTGAAGTGCGCCGCGGCGCTGATGCCGATGGACGTTTCGATCATGCAACCGACCATCACCGACATGTGATGGGCCCGGGCCACGGCGATCATGCGCAGCGCCTCGCGCAGCGAGCCGCACTTGGCCAGCTTGATGTTGATCCCGTCCACCACGCCGGCCAGCTTCGGGATGTCGGCGGCGGTGCGGCACGACTCGTCGGCGATGATCGGCACGCTCGATGCGTTCCGGACCAGGCCGAGTCCCTCGAGGTCGTCGGGCGGCAGCGGCTGCTCGATCAGCTCCACGCCGAACTCCTCGAGCATCGGCAGGTTGCCTATCGCCTGCTTGGCGGTCCAGCCACAGTTGGCGTCGACGCGCAGCGGCTTGTCAGTGGCGTCGCGCACCGCCGCGAGGATGCTCTCATCGTCGGCGGTGCCGACCTTGATCTTCAGGATCGGGTACTGCTCCGCTTCCTTGATCTTCTGCTTCATGACCTCCGGCGCGGCGATGCCGATGGTGAACGACGACAGCGGCGCCTTCGCCGGGTCCAGCCCCCACAGCTTCCACACCGGCACGCCCAGCTTCTTGCCGACCAGGTCATGCAGCGCCGCCGAGATCGCGGCCTTCGCGGCGGCGTTGTGCTTGAGATTGGCGAAGAGCCGCGCGTCGATGCCGTCCAGGTCGAAGGCGTCGGCGTCGGCGATCACGGGCGCGAGCCGCTGCAGCGCGACCACGACCGTATCGGCCGTCTCCCCATAGAAGGACGAGGGGTTGGCCTCGCCCCAGCCCTCGGCGCCATCGCCGTCGGTGATCCGCACCCAGACCGCGCGGTAGGCGCTCTGCGTGCCCCGCGCGATACCGAAGGGGTGCGCGGTCTCGAGCTCCAGGATTTCGTGCGTCAGCGTCAGTGGCATGTCAGACCCAGTTGCGACGTTTGAGAAACATCCAGATCAGCGCGGCGCTCAGCGCCATGATGCCGAGCGCGCCGAAGAATCCCCACGGGCTGTGCGTCATCGGCATCCACGAGAAATTCATCCCGAAGATGCCGCCGATCACCACCAGCGGCAGCGAGATCGTCGCCACCACGTTCAGCTGCTTCATCACCTTGTTCATGCGGTTCGAGGTCTGGGTGAGATAGGTGTCGAGCACTGTCGCGACCAGGTCGCGCACCGATTCGAGCGACTCCACGATCCGGATGGTATGGTCGTAGACGTCGCGGAAATACAGCTGCGCCTGCTGGTTGATGCAGATGTGCGGCCGGTTGGTCAGGATGTTCAGCACCTCGCGCAGCGGCCCCAGGTGGCGGCGCAGCTGCACCACCAGGCGCTTGATCGCGAAGATCTCCTTGATGGCGTTCTCGTCGTAACTCTCGAACAGCCGCTCCTCGAGCGTGTCCACGAGGTCGTCCACCTGGTCCACCAGCGGGATGTATTCGTCCACGATGATGTCGAGCAGGCCGTGCAGCAGCATCTCGACGCCACGATCCACCTTGTCGGTGGTGCGGCCGATGCGGTCGTGCATCTCGTCCACCGCAACCACCGGCGCGCTATGCACCGTCACCAGGCAGTGCGGGAGCAGGAAGCAGTAGAGATTGACGGTGCTGATATCGTACGGATCCTCGGTGCGATGCTCGAAGCTCACCGAGCGGATGACCAGGAACAGGCAGTTGCCGTATTCCTCGATCTTGACCCGGGTCTTGGGGCTCAGCGTGTCGTCGATCGCGAGGGGATGGAAGCCGAAGACCTTCTCGAGCAGCGCGTGCTGCGCCCGGTCGTTCGAGTCGATGTCCACCCACAACTCGCCGTTTTCCTTCAGCGCCTCGGCGATGCGCTGCGGCTTCAGCCCCTCCTCGACCGTGCCGTCGGGCGCGCGATAGATGCTCGCGGGCACGCCGCGCGCGGGCGCCGGAGCGGCCGCGGCCGCGGGCTGCTCTTCGTCTGGACTCACGTGCGCACCATATCCAGCATCGCCGCGTCGGCAAGCGCGTGCACGTGGGCCACGGCGGCCTCGGCGACGTTCTCGGGATCATAGCCGCCCTCGAGCACCGAGCAGGCCGGCGCGCCCGGCGCGCGCAACGCGATGCCGCGCGTGATCGTGGCGTAGTCATCGGCAAGCAGCGTGAAGCCGCCCAGCGGATCGCCCAGCAGCGCGTCGAAGCCCGCCGAGTGAATGACCAGCGACGGTCGCCAGCCATCCACCGCGCGGTCGACCGCATCCAGGAGGTCGGCCACGTAGCGCTCGGCCGGTAGCCCCGGGCCTCGCGGCACGTGGAAGAGGTTGCCGCAGCCGGTGTCCTCGGCGAGGCCGGTGCCCGGATACCACGGCCACTGATGGAGCGATACGTACCGGATGCGCGGCTCTTCGCGGACGCAGTCAGCGGTGCCGTTGCCGTGGTGCACGTCCCAGTCGACGATCAGCACCCGCTCCGCGCCAAGGCGCGCCAAGGCAGCCGCCGCGGCGATCGCGACGTTGCTCAGCATGCAGAAACCCATCGCCCGCGACGGCGTGGCGTGGTGCCCCGGCGGACGCACGGCACAGAACGAGGGGCCCTCTTTCTTCATGGCGCGCTCGGCCGCGTACACGGCCGCGCCGGCGGCACGCCGCACCGCCGACAGTGATCCCCTGCCGAGGTGCGTGTCGGGGTCCAGCCACCCGCCGCCCGCGGCGTCGGTGCCTACCAGGCGGGCGAGGTGCGCCTCGGTGTGCACCCGCAGGACGTCGTCGTCAGAGATTAGCGGCGCATCGAGCCAGGCGCCACGACCGGCCCGCACGACGTCGGCCTCCAGCCGCCCGCGCACCACGGAGAGCCGTCTCGGCGACTCGGGATGACCCGGGCCGTTGTCGTGCAGGAGACAGTCGGGATGGGTGATGAGTCCCAGCGGGTGGGGAGCCTTGGCAGACATCAGTTTCGCCGGCGGGTCTGCGCCTGCGACACGTCGCTGCGCATCTTCTCGATGTCCTCGCGCAATTCGCGGCGACCCGCATTGACCTCGTCCAGCAGCCTGACCCAGCGATAGTAGGCGGTGATCACTCCGGCCGCGACGGCGAGCAGCAGGATGCCGACCACGATCAGCACTCGCCGTCCTGACACCTGTCCCAGCCAGATCGCGGCCGCCCCGTCGAGCAGAAAGGCCAGGAACCCGACGATCATGCAGGCGCGGACGAGGCTGCGCCTGGTCACCGGACGGCGCGGCGCCGCTTCGACAACACGATGAAAGGCGAGCCGTCCTTCGCGCCCAGCGCGCCCAGCGTGCGAGACTCATCGCGCACCAGCGCGCCGCCGAACTTCACCTCGTACGATGCGGCGCGGCTCGCCGAAATGTTCGCCTGCGCGAGCGCGCGGGCCTTGAGGGACGCGACCGTCTGGTCCGGCGCCGCGTCGAGCCTCACCGGCTGCCAGGTATCGGCCACGGTGACCGTCACCGACAATCCCGCGGCGGCGGCCATCACGCGGCCCCCTGCGCGGCCGGCGGCAGCGTGCTGAAGAAACGGTTGATCTGCTGGCCGAAGAGCATGCTCGACCCTCGCACCGAAGATCCGCCCGGCGCATCGATGGCCGCGAAGACGATCTCCTCGCCCCCCTGGCCGCGGAGCACCAGCAGCCCGGGTCCTTCGCGCTCGGGGAAGGCGGCCATCGCCGGTACCCGGCGGCCGAAGAAAGCCTTGGCGCGGGCCACCACGTCGGCGGGGGCAAGAGCGGTCACGATTTCAAACGTCATGGGGTCTCCACCCGGTGGTACGGCGGTATGGCTCAAACCTAGCCTGTTCGCCGCGGAGCCGCAGCGAACCAGGCTCGTGCGCCTTCAGGACAGCATCGCCTCGCACTGGCGCACCAGCGGCGCAAAAGCGAGCTCGGCACCTAACGACTTGCGCGCGACGGCGACGGCGTCGTCACGCTGGCCGTTCGCCAGCAGCTCGAGCAGGAACGGGCCGCTGCGGGGATTCCGGAACCAGTCCTCGTCGAACTGCTCGATCAGCCGGGCGCGGAGCGTCGATTCGAGCTGCCAGGCGCGCAGGTACCGCGCCGAGTAGAAGCCGTCGTCGAGGTCGAGCAGCGCGTCTTCGGGCGCGTAGCGGAAGCCGGTCGCCGTGGTGAGCAGGTCGACGTACCGGTCCGGCGCCGACGCGAGCGACGGGGCTTCGTGCAGGTCGATCTCGTAGTTCAGCTTGGCAGCGTAGCGCCGCACGATGGCGAGCAGCGAGAAGGCCTGCGCCCGCAGAAAAGCCTCCCGCCTAGCGGTGGGCATGGGTGCATACCGCTTCAGCCAGGACGGCGCCATCGTCTGGTGCTCGAACAACATCGCGTAGCATTCGGTGACCGAGTTGTCGCCCAGCCAGCGATACTCGAAAAGCATGTCGCGCGCGGCGTTGGCGAAGTGCAGCGCGTGGCCAAGCTCGTGCCAGAAGGCGCGGTAATCGGTGTAGCCGCCGTGAGGCCGGATGACGAGGTACACCTCGTCAGGCACCCGCACCGGGGCGCAGAAAGCGCGGGGGCGCTTGCCCTCGCGGTCGGCGGTGTCGTAGGTGATGCGTCCGTCCGCCTCGGCATCGAGTCCCATCTCGCCCACCTGGCGCCGCGCGATCGCGGTCAGCGTGCCCGCAGGGAAGAATTCGTCGAACGACGCGCCGCGAAACAGGTAGCTGCCGTCGGTGCGGTCGGCGTCGCCGGCGGCGATGCCCACGTCGGCCTTGAGCCGCTCCGCCAGCGTCCCGCGGTAGAGATCGTCGGTGTCGGCCAAAAAGGCGCGGCACTGCGCCGCGACGTGATGCAGGTCCATCCCGGAGAGGCGAGTGCGGGCCGGCACGACGCTTTGCCCCAGCAGCGACCCGAGGATCTCGGCTTCGCGCCCCAGCCGCTCGGCGCGGATCGCCGTGGGCTCGGCGAGGACGGCGCGGCGCGCCCTGTCGATGGCCAGGCGCCGCTCCCGGCGCGGCTCGTTGGCAATGGCGATCCCCGCGATCTGGAACGGCATCTGCTCGCCGTCCGCCAGCGTGATGCTGGCGGCGGCTTCCCACGCATGGCTCCGGTCGTCGAGCGGCGCGACGGCGCGGCCGACGCGGTTGTCGGCCGCCCATTCCTCGAGCAATCGCACGCCGCGCGCAGCCTCCCAGGCTTCGTCGCCGGCGCAGTCGGCGTATTCGGCGAAGATGCGCTCGAAGTGCGTCTCCTTCTTCAGGCCCGCGCCCGCTTCGTACGCCTCGCGGCTCAGGGCCTCGCTCATCCGCTCGCCGCGCGCGCGGAGCTCGTCGGTCGTCACCCTTTGATCTGCTCGTCGAGGAAGGCCGCGAGTTTCGAGCTGTCCACGCGCTCCTGCTTCATGGAGTCGCGATGACGGACGGTCACCGTGCCGTCTTCCTTCGACGTGCCGTCCACAGTGATGCAGAACGGGGTGCCGGCCTCGTCCTGGCGGCGATAGCGCCGGCCCACGGCGCCACCGTCGTCGTAGAACATCGGGAAGCGGCCCTTGAGATCGTGGAAGATCCGGTCGGCGATCTCGGGCAGCCCGTCTTTCTTGACGAGGGGCAGCACTGCGGCCTTGATGGGCGCGATCGCCGGGGCGAAGCGCAGCACCACGCGCGTCTCGCCCTCGACCTGCTCTTCATCGTAGGCGTCGCAGAGCACCGCGAGGGTGCAGCGGTCGGCGCCGACCGACGTCTCGACGACGTACGGGATGAAGCGCTCGTTCTTGTCCTGCTCGAAATAGTCGAGCTTCTTCCCCGAAAACTCCTGGTGCCGCTTGAGGTCGTAGTCGGTGCGGTTGTGGATGCCCTCGAACTCGTTCCACCCGAACGGAAACTCGTACTCGATGTCGTAGGCGTCCTTGGCGTAATGCGCCAGCTCGTCGGGCTTGGTGTGATACCAGCGAATCCGCTCCGGCCGGATGCCGAGGTCGAGATGCCACTGCCAGCGAATCTGGCGCCACCGCTCGAACCACTCGTCCTCGGTGCCCGGCTTCACGAAGAACTGCATTTCCATCTGCTCGAACTCGCGGGTCCGGAAGATGAAATTGCCAGGCGTGATTTCGTTGCGGAACGCCTTGCCGATCTGGGCGATGCCGAACGGCACCTTCTGCCGCGACGCCTGGAGGACGTTGAGATAGTTCACATAGATGCCCTGCGCCGTCTCGGGCCGCAGGTACACCACGCTGGCCGAGTCTTCGACCGGGCCCATGAAAGTCTTGAACATCATGTTGAACTGGCGCGGCTCGGTCAGCTCGCAGGTCGAGTGCTCGCCGGGGTGTTTCGACGGCTTCTGGGGGCACTGCGCGTCGTGCAGCCGGTCGGCGCGGAAGCGTCCCTTGCAGGTCTTGCAGTCGACCATCGGATCGTTGAAGGTGGCGACGTGACCCGACGCTTCCCACACCCGCGGATGCATCAGGATTGCGGCGTCGAGGCCCTCGATGTCGTCGCGCGCATGGACCATCGAGCGCCACCAGCGATCCTTGATGTTCCGCTTGAGCTCAACGCCCAACGGTCCGTAGTCCCAGACCGAGCCCGCGCCGCCGTAGATCTCGGAGGACTGAAAGACAAAGCCGCGCCGCTTGCACAGCGACACCAGCTTTTCCATGCGGTCTTGCTCGGCCATGTGATCCCGGCGGCGTAGAAGGAAGTTGAAGGGCCGAAAAGTTACCCGTTCGGCTCGCGCAACGGCAAGTCTGCCGGGCGGGGCCGGGGCGGCCGGGCGAGGCCGGGTCAACGCATCGTAACTGAAAGTGATTTCGATGCTTGCGCGAACGCCCCGCGTTCCTATTTTGGGGCCGCATGGTGAATGGCGCCATGCACGACCTTCCCACCGCCCGCGGCGACGTCCTGCTGCGGCGGGTCGGCAGCGAGTGGGTACTCTTCGACGCGCGGCATGACCGCGCGCACGTCCTCAACCTCACCGCCGCCGTCGTCTGGACCTACTGCGACGGTTCGCATGACACCGGCGCGATCGCCGCGGCGATCGCCCGCGAGCTCGAGGGGATGGGGCCCGACACCATCCGGCGCGACATCGAGACCGTCCTCCAGCGCTTTGCCCGCGAAGGGCTACTCCAGTAACCGCACGGCGCGTAGCCATCGGACCAGCCACCCTCGAGTTCAGCTGCGAGGACCCGCTGGCCCGCCCCGTCATCGCCGCCCTGTACCATGCCGCCGCCCTCTCATCCGCCGAGCCCCAGTTCCGCTACCGGGTCGAACGCGCCCCAGACGGCTGGATCGGGATGGCTCCCGGCCGAGTGCCCTTCGGCCCCACCGGCCTGGAAGAGATCTTCGCCTTCCTGGAATGGCGGGCCACGGAAGACCTTCTGGCCTCGTCAGATGCGGTTTTCTTGCACGCTGCGGGAGTCAGGGTCGGGGCGGTTGCCGTCCTGCTCGTGGGCGCGTCGGGAAGCGGCAAGTCCACGTTGGCGGCCCACCTGTTCATGCGTGGGCACCGTCTTTGGGGTGATGATCTGGTGCGTTTTGCCACACAAACTCGATCGTTCTCGGCTACGCCACGGTCATTGAAGCTTGACGCTAAGGCGTTGGAATCATTACTTTTAATCTCGACATTGTGCTCCGAAGCCTCACTGGGCACGCTCCTTGCTCTCCATACTGCCTACGTGAGCCCTGCGGCATTTCGCCGTAGCTGGCAAGCGCCCGACGGACCAGCCGATGTCGTCGTCCTGCTCGACCGCCGCGCGCATAACGGGCCGGCCCGGATCGAGCGCATCAGCGAAGGCGAAGCCGCATTGGTCGCGGCGCGGATGCTGATGGGCGGCGGCACCAGCGGCAACGAACAGGAGCATGCGGAATTGATGGCACGGGTCCTTGAGTCGATGACCGAGATGCGCGCCTACCGGGCCGCGGGAAGTCCGCCGGCCCTGCTGGCCGACGCGCTGGAACGGGAGCTGGCAGCGTGAGCGAAACCGGCCCCGGGGCCAGCCCCAATCGCCGCCAGATGCTGGGTACCCTGGCACGGTGGACGGTGCCCACCGTCGCCACCATGACGCTGGGCGCGCGGGTGCTCGAAGCCAAGGCATCGTGTCCGCCCTGTCAGAAGAAAGTCGGCGCGGTGTGCCGCTCGTGCACCATCAGCCAGATGTTGAACTGCAGCTGCGAGCCGTGCCTGGGTCCGCCGTACTGCACCGCCGTTGGTCCGGTCGCGCCGATGCAGCCGGGCGGGAGCGGCCAGATGCGCGCTCCGGGCCAGCAGCCCATCCTCCGCGATGCTCCCGGCAGCGGATCCCCCGGCGGCCTCACGCCGTATCAGCAGATGATGCGGGACCGGGCGCGCGCCGCGCGTGACCCATTCCGCCAGCCGGTGTATGATGATCCGTTCGGCGCTCGAAAGAACGAGATCCAGAGTCCGGGACTCTATAACCGGCTCCGCCCCGATACGTCTCTGAGGAGGCAACCCTGACCGGGCCTCGACGACTTGGCAACACCCCGGCACTCGCTGAAAGCCGGCTGCACCTGCGCGACCTGCTCCAGGTGCTCATCGCCCACTGGAAGGTCGTCATCGGCGTAACGCTGGCCGTCGTGCTGGGTGTGTACTTCACCGGTCGCAATGCCATCCCGCGCTATCGCGCCAAGGCAACGGTCCAGGTCAACTCCAAGAAGCAGGTCTTCTCGCGCCTCGACGACACCGGCGTGGAAGAGATGGCGCTCAAGACCGACCCCGTCCTCTCCGAGGCGCTGGTCCTCTCGACCCAGAACCTCGGCCTCACCGTGGCCGACGCCGTGGGCCTGCGCGTCCAGTTCGCCGATCCGGCCATCCGGCGCAACGAACTCATCTACAGCGTGCAGGTGGATTCGCTCGCGGTGCCCGACAGCTTCGACCTGCGCGTCAACGGCGCGCGCGGCTGGGAGCTGCGCGACCGCCGCGGCCGTGCCATGGCGTCCGGCAATTACGATGCCCCCCTGGCCGGTCCCGGCTTCACCTTCATGGTCCACTCCGACGAAGGCGCGCCGTTCACCGCGCGCTTCGCCGTGATCCCGCGCGTGAGCGCGGCGAACCTGGTGCGCGGCGGCATGAGCTACGCCATCCAGCCCAGCACCAACGTCGTGGATGTGACCTACGACGGCAACGATCCGTCGATGGTGCCCGAGGTCCTCAACGCGGCGGTGCGCGCCCTGCAGAACTACGGCGCCGACCGGATCCGCGAGATCGCGAACACCCGCCTGTCGTACATCAACGAGCGGGTGGAGGTCGCGCACCAGAGCTATCTCACGTCGCTCTCGCACGTGCAGCACTACAAGGAACAGGAACACAGCACCGACCTGTCAGCCGAAGAATCGGCGCTCATCAACCGCATCCAGGACTCCGACCGCGAGCGCACCCGCCGCGAGCTCGACCTGGCGACGATCCGCGGCATCATGGGCAGTTCGCAGGAAGTGAATCTCGAGACCGTCAACCGTCTCGCCGCCATCTCGGCCATCGCCAGCAACCCGGCGATGAACTTCCAGCTCGAGAACCTGCTGAAGCTGTACGACGAACGGCGCACCAAGCTCGCCGGCGTCTCGGGCCTGCGGGAGACCAACCCCGAAGTCGCCGCCATCGACCAGCGGATCACCCAGGCGTCACGCGCGCTCGTGGACGCGACCCAGGCGACGATCCGCAGCCTCGAGAGCAGCCTCGCCTCGGTCGACACGGACATCCGCACGCTGCGGGCCCAGCTCTCGACCTATCCCGGCAAGCAGAACCAGTTCGCCCAACTCGCCCTCGAGACCGAGCTACAGAACGACACCTACAAGTACCTGCTCTCGCAGCTCGAGGCGGCGCGCATCACCGCCGCGACGATCTCGCCCTATGTGCAGATCGTCGAGCCCGCCGCCGGCGCCAACCGCATCGGCATGGGCCTGCGCCAGAAGGTCATGATCGGGCTGATCATCGGCCTCTTCGTCGCGATCCTCATGGCATTCTTCCTCGAGTACCTCGACCAGACGATCAAGACGTCGGCCGACGTCGAGCGCGCCCTCGAGATTCCGGTGCTGGGCCTGATCCCGCTCGAGCCGATTGCCATCAATGCCGCGGGCTCGGGCCAGCCCGGCAACGGCCACGGCCGCCGCCGGATGAATCTTCCGCTGGTCTCGCTGCTGAGCCCCGATCACCCGGCCAGCGAAGCGTACCGCACGCTGCGCACCAACGTGACCTTCGTGAATGCCGAGCAACGCGAGCTCCAGTCGCTCGTGGTGACCAGCCCGGGACCGGGGGAAGGCAAGAGCACCACGGCCGCGAACCTCGCGATCACGCTGGCCCAGCAGGGGTCGAAGACGCTCCTGGTGGACGCCGACCTGCGCCGCCCCCTCGTCCATCGCGCCTTCAACCTGGTGCAGGAACCGGGACTGACCGATATCCTCGTCGGCACCGCCACGCTGCGCGAGGCCATCCGGCCTAACGTGGTTCCCAAGCTCGACATCCTGCCCGCCGGCGCGCTGCCGCCCAACCCGTCCGAGCTTCTGGGCTCGGAGGCGATGGCGCGACTGCTCGAATCGCTGCGCGGCCAGTACGACACCATCATCTTCGACACGCCGCCCACCCTCGCCGTCACCGACGCGACGGTTCTGGGCGCCTCGGCCGATGCCGTCATCCTCGTGGTGCGGGCGGGCGAAACCGATGAAGTCGCGGCCCAGCGCGCCATTGCGCAGCTGCGCCGGGTCCAGGCCAAGATCGCGGGCACGGTCCTCAACGGCATGCAGAAGCGCCGGGACCGCTACTACAACTACTACTCGTACTACCGGAACGACTGGAATCCCGGCAAGGGCGTGATCGGATCGCTCAAGCAGCGCATTTCGAATATGCTCTGAGAA
>JAYTEN010000134.1:0-4443 GCA_043735145.1 Gemmatimonadota bacterium
CACGTCATACATCGCACCCTCCCGCATCGGCGCAATCATCGCCGGCGAGCGCGGCCCGCCCAGCCGGCCCACCACCACGTCGCCGTTCTCGCCGTTGCCATCGTGGCCCAGGACCTCGACCCGCTGCGGCATGCCCGTGTCGAAGCGGCGGCGCAATTCCTCGATCTGCATCCGCAGGTCGAGCAGCGAATTCACCACGTACTGCAGTTCCTGGCCCGCGACCGCTCGGCCGTTCCCCGGCTGCTCGGCCAGCGGCACCGGCAGCTGCCGCAGCCGCGCGTCGCGAATCTCCGGCGGAATGTCGCTGGGCCGGATCTCCCCCGAGGGCGACAGCACCACCATGCTCTCCACCAGGTTGCGCAGCTGCCGCACGTTGCCGGGCCACGGCGCCTCGACCAGGATCCGCAGCGCCTCGGCGGCGATCCCCTTGAAGGGACGGTCGTGCAGCTTCGCGAAGTCCTCGATGAACCGCCTGACGAGCAGCGGAATGTCGCTCGGCCGCTCGCGCAGCGGTGGCAGGTAGATCGACAGCACGTTGAGCCGGTAGTAGAGATCGGGCCGCACCACGCCCGCTTCCATCGACTCGCGCAGCGGCCGGTTGGTCGCCGTCACCACGCGCACATCCACGCGGATCGACTGCGCGCCGCCCACCCGGTAGAACTCACGCTCCTCCAGCACCCGCAGCAGCTTGACCTGCGTCGCCATCGGCATCTCGCCGACCTCGTCGAGGAAGATCGTCCCGCCGTCGGCCAGCTCGAACATCCCCAGCCGCCGCTCGGCCGCCCCGGTGAACGAGCCCTTCTCGTGCCCGAACAACTCGCTCTCCAGCAGGGTTTCCGGGATGGCCGCGCAGTTCACCGCGATGAACGGCTTGCCGTGCCGGGGCGAGAGGTCGTGGATCGCCCTGGCCGCCAGCTCCTTGCCGGTGCCCGACGCGCCCTGGATCAGCACCGTGCTCGAGACCGGCGCCATCTGCTCGATCTTGATCAGCACTTCCTGGATGCTCGGGTCGTCGCCCAGGATCCCGGTGCGCAGCTGGAGCCGCCGCCGGTCGATGAGCCGGCGCCCCGCGGCCACGACCTCGTCGGCGCCGGCCGGCTTCAGCAGCACCGCCGTCACGCCGAGGCGCGCGCGCAGGCCCGCCGGGTCGGTGTCGCCCGGCTCGGCCAGGCCGATGGTCGCGGCCGACGGGTTCACGGAGCCCGCCAGCACTTTGGCGAGCGGCGTTTCGCGCAGCCCACCAGTGAGGAGAATGAGATCGGGGTCGGCCCGGCGGATCGCCGACGGAAGGTCGTCGAGCGCCGATACCATCGTGGTGCGGTAGCCGGCGGCCTCGAAGGCGGCGTTGGCGCGCACCGCCGGTTCGAGGTCTTCCATGGTGATCAACACGCGGTCAGCCATTAGTGGTATGCTCGGTCCTGCCTCTGAGCAGCTCTACGGCATGCTCTGCTATGTGGTCCAGCGCGAAGAGCCCGTCCCGCACTCCGCCGGTGGAACCGGGGAGGTTCACGATCAGGCTCCTGCCACGCACACCGGCGACACCTCGCGAGAGCGCCGCCCTCGGAAACGTCGGCGTCGCGCTCGCCCTCAGGAACTCCGCGATCCCCGTCGCCTCGCGCTCGATTGCGGCGCGGGTGGCTTCGGGCGTCACGTCGTATGCTGCTATACCTGTACCGCCGGTAGTGAGAATTAGGTCCGCCAATCCGGCATCTGCCCAGCCAACGAGACGGCGCGCGATGGCAACGGTATCGTCCGTCACCAGGTCGCGCGCCGTGACTTCGTAGCCGTGCTGCTTGGCCCAGGCGGCGATCGCATCGCCGGAGCCGTCCGCCCGCTCGCCCGCCGCCCCCCGCGTGGATACCGTGAGGATGGCAACCCGGATCATGTTCGCTTCGACCCCCTGGTCCAGAAGGGCGTCGCCACCACCTCCGCCGGCACCGCCTTGCCGCGGATATCGATCGCGAAGCTGGTGCCCACGGCGGACTTGGCCAGCGGGAGATAGCAGGTGCCGATCGCCTGGCCGGTCGAGGGACTCACGGTGCCGCTGCGGACCTCGCCCAGCGGCGCGCCATCGACCAGCACGGGCATATGTTGCCGGGGAAAGCCCTTCTCGGTGAGCCGGAAGCCGACCAGCTTCCGGCTCAGCCCCTTCGCCTTCTGTTCCGCCAGCGCCGCTTTCCCGACAAAGTCGTCCTTCTTCATCTTCACGATCCAGCCCAGCCCCGCCTCGAGCGGCGTCGTCTGGTCGTCGATGTCGTTGCCGTAGAGCGGATACGCGACCTCGAGCCGCAGCGAGTCGCGGCAACCCAGCCCCGCCAGCGTGACGCCCCGGTTCGCCGTCAGCGCATCCCAGAGCTTCTGCGCATACGCCGGCGCGTGGTAGAGCTCGAAGCCGTCTTCGCCGGTGTAGCCGGTGCGGCTGATGACGCACGGGACGCCGGCCACCTCGCCGGCGGTGAAGCGGTAATAGCCTAACGGTTCGAGCCCGGCCTTCGTGAGCGGCTGGAGCACCGCCTGCGCGTCGGGGCCCTGGAGCGCGAGCAGTCCCGTGGCGTCGGAGACGTCGGTGAGCGTGACCTCGAAGTTGCCGGCCAGGCCGGACACGTGCGCCCAGTCCTTGGCGATGTTCGACGCGTTGACCACCAGCATCACCTTTTCGGCGAAGCGGTAGACCAGGGTGTCGTCCACGATCCCGCCCGACTCGTGCAGGAACGAGGAGTACTGCACCTGGCCCACCTCGAGCGCCTCGGCGTTGTTCGACGTCACGTAGGACGCGAACTTCAGCGCGTCCTTCCCGGTGATCTCGAACTCGCCCATGTGCGAGACGTCGAAGAGTCCCGCCGCCTGGCGCACCGCGTTATGCTCGGCGGTGATCCCGGTCGGGTACTGCACCGGCATCTCGAACCCGGCAAAGGGCACCATCTTCGCGCCGGCAGCGACATGCATCGCATGGAACGGCGTGTGCTTCAGGGTCTCGGTCATGGCTCCCAGTCGTCCAGATTCCAGATTCCAGATTCCAGCCCTAGGCGCGGGACTCCAGCAGGTGCACCATCAACGCCTTCTGCGCGTGGAGGCGGTTTTCGGCCTCGTCAAACACCCGCGACTGCCTGCCTTCGATCACCGCCTGGGTCACTTCCTCGCCGCGGTGCGCGGGGAGGCAGTGCAGGAAGATCGCCGTGGGCTTGGCCTTTTTCATCAGGTCCTCGTCGACGCAGTAACCCTTGAAGGCCTGCTTCCGTTTTTCGGCTTCTTCTTCCTGGCCCATCGACGCCCACACGTCGGTGTTCACCACGTCGGCGCCCTCGACGGCTTCGTCGGGCTCTTCGGTGATGAGGATCTTCGTCGCCTTGCTGGCGCGCTCGAAGACGTCGTGGTCGGGCTCGTAGCCTTCGGGGCAGGCGAGGCGCAGCTCGAAGCCGAGCAGCGCCGCGGCATCGAGCCACGAGTTGGCCATGTTGTTGCCGTCGCCGATCCACGCGACCTTTTTGCCCTGGTAGCCGCCGACGTGCTGCACCATCGTCTGGAGATCGGCGAGGATCTGGCAGGGATGATGGAGGTCGGTCAGTGCGTTGATCACGGGCACGGTGGCCCACTGCGCCAGCTCCTGCACCTCGGCATGGGCGAAGGTGCGGATCATGATCATGTCGACCATGCGCGAGAGCACGCGGGCCATGTCCTTGATCGGCTCGCCGCGGCCGAGCTGGATGTCGCGGGCACTGAGGAAGAGAGCGTGGCCGCCGAGCTGGTAGGTGCCCACCTCGAATGACACGCGGGTGCGGGTCGAGGACTTGGCGAAGATCATGGCGAGGGTCTTGTTGTCGAACGGCTTGCCGGTGTAGGAACCGGCCTTCATCTTCTGCGCAAGTTCAAGCAGCCTATCGACTTGCGGCTTGGTGAGGTCTTCGAAGGTCAGGAAATCGCGCTTGGCCATTGGCAGTCCCGGGGCGGTCAAATTGACAGCAGGCAACGGAAGGATAGCCCCGAGCTACCTCAGGGGCAAAGGGGTATCACTACCCCTCTACCCCTCTACCCCTCTACCCCGTTTTACAGGATGTACTTCCGCAGGTCCTCGTCCTCGACGATCGAATCGAGCCGCGCCTTCACCTTCGTCTTGTCGAACAGGATCTTCTTCTCGGCGATGTTGGGAAGCTCGAACAGCACTTCTTCCAGCAGCGTGGTCAGCACCGTGTGCAGCCGCCGGGCGCCGATGTTCTCGAGCCGCTCGTTCAACGTCATCGCGATGCGCGCGATCTCGCGGATGCCGTCTTCCGAGAACTGGAGCGTCGCTCCCTCGGCGGCACACAGCGCCGCGTACTGCTTGGTTAGCGCGTTCTCCGGCTCGGTCATGATCCGGATGAAGTCGTCCTCCGACAGGCTGGTCAACTCGACGCGGATCGGAAACCGGCCCTGCAGCTCGGGAATCAGGTCGCTCGGCTTGGACAC
>JAYTEN010000135.1:0-5109 GCA_043735145.1 Gemmatimonadota bacterium
GCCTTCATCACCTTGCCGAGATGGGAGAGGTTCTCGACCTCGACCAGGACGCTGCCGGTCATCCCGCCCTCGCCGCTCACCAGCTCGATGCCGCGGATATTGGTGCCGGTGCCCGAGATCGCGGTGCACATGTCGGCGTACAGACCGCGGCGGTCCTCGCCCGCGATCGAGAGCTTCACGGTGAACAGCTCGCCTTCGACTTCCTGCCAGTCCAGGTCCATGCGCCGCTCGGGATCGTCGAGCGAGAGCAGGTTGGGGCAGTCGAAGCGGTGGATGCTGATCCCGCGGCCCCGGGTGACGTAGCCGCTGACCTTGTCGCCCGGCACCGGCTGGCAGCACTGGGAGTAGCGCACCATCAGGCCGTCGACGCCCTGGATCTTCACGCCGCGGCCCACGCGCATGCGCTGCACCAGGCGGCCGATGGCGGTGGGCGGCGTCGGCGGCGGCTGCTCGGCCTCTCCGGCGGGGATGTCCGGGAACAGCGCCCGCAACACCGAGCTGGTGCTGACGTCGCCCCGGCCCAGCGCGGCCTCGAGATGCGCGCCGTCGGCCTCGCCCAGCGTCTGGGCGGCCTGCTCCTTCTGGTCATCGGTGATCTTCGAGAGCCGGCGCCTCCGCACCTCGCGCGCCAGGATCTCCTGCCCCAGCTGCACCGAGCGCTCGTGCTCTTCCTGCTTGATCCACTGGCGGATCTTCTGCCGCGCGCGGCCGGTGCGCACGTGCGCCAGCCAGTCCTGCGAGGGACGCGCGTTCGCCGAGGTGAGAATCTCCACCGCGTCGCCGTTCTTCAGCGTGCGGTGCAGCGGCGCGATCCGGCCGTTCACCTTCGCGCCCTGGCAGTGCAGGCCGACCTCGGTGTGGACCGCGAAGGCAAAGTCGATCGGGGTCGCGCCCTTGGGGAGCTGCTTGACGTCGCCCTCGGGCGTGAAGACGAAGATCTCGTCCTGGTAGAGGTCGATGCGCAGGAACTCGAGAAACTCCTGCGGCGTCTGCGCCTCCTGCTGCCGGTCCAGCAGCTGCCGGAACCACTGGAGGTGCCGGTCCAGCTCGCCCTGCGGCTTGCCTTCCTTGTAGAGCCAGTGCGCCGCGATGCCGTACTCGGCGGTGTAGTGCATCTCGCGGGTGCGCAGCTGGATCTCGTACAGGTGGCCCGCGGGGCCGAAGATGGTGGTGTGCAGCGACTGGTAGCCGTTGGACTTGGGCTGCGCGATGTAGTCCTTGATGCGCTCCTGGAGCGGCGTCCAGTGGGCGTGGATGATGCCGAGCGCGTGGTAGCAGTCGGGGACCGAGTTCACCAGCACGCGGATCGCCATCAGGTCGTAGATGGACTCGTACGGCAGGTCGCGCGCCTGGATCTTCTTGTGGATGGAATAGAGGTGC
Source organism: Gemmatimonadota bacterium (assembly GCA_043735145.1). GTDB lineage: Bacteria > Gemmatimonadota > Gemmatimonadetes > Gemmatimonadales > JACORV01 > DASXPG01. Next base: position 1,381 of record JAYTEN010000135.1, read on the forward strand.
TTGGGCCGCCCGGTCACTTCGACGTCGGCGATACCGGCCTTCTCCAGCGCGCGCTTGAGCGGCTCGCGCATCCGGTCCACCAGGTTCTCGCGCTCGCCCTTCTTGGAGACGACCTTGCGGGCGAGCTGCTTGTACTCGTCAGGCTCCAGGAACTTGAACGCCAGGTCTTCCAGCTCGATCCGGGCCTGGCCCATGCCGAAACGGTGCGCCAGCGGCGCGTAGATCTCCCGGGTCTCCAGCGCGATGCGCCGCTGCTTCTCGGGCGGCAGGTGCTCGAGGGTGCGCATGTTGTGCAGCCGGTCGGCCAGCTTGATGATCACGACCCGCGCGTCGCGCGCCACCGAGACCAGGAGCTTGCGATAGTTCTCGACCTGCTCCTCGGCGCTGGACCGGAAGGTCAGCGAGCTGATCTTGGTCAGCCCGTCCACGATCGAAGCGACCTCGGCGCCGAATTCCTTCTCCAGCTCCGCGACGGTGACCTCGGTGTCCTCCACCACGTCGTGCAGCAGGCCCGACGCGATCGACGGCGAATCGAGGTGCTGCTCGACCAGGATCCGCGCCACCGCGATGCCGTGGCTCACGACCGCGTCCCCGCTCCAGCGCTTCTGGCCCCGGTGGGCCTTGGCGCTGAACTGCCAGGCACGCTCGATCAGATCCAGATCGAGGCGCCCAGCCGAAGCTTCCAGGGCATCGGTGAGGCCCGGGATGACGGGAATGCGGACCGCGGTCATGACTCAGAATATAGAGAAGGCGGGAGACTTCCCGCCTCCCGCCCTCCATACACGGTCCCGACGCGCGGCAAGACGGCTCAGGGCCCCGCGGCGCCGAAAAAGATCTCGAGGTTCGTATTCAAGGCACCCGTCTTCGGGGCCACACCCGTCCACGTCATCACCGCGCGGTCGCTCAGCGACGCAATCCCGTTGTAGTCACCCAGGAAGGGGCGAATGCCCGAGCCGCTCGGCACCCCGTACTGCGAGGGGTCGAAGGACCGCTTCGAGACCCGGCTCGTGCTCCAGGTTGCCCCGCCGTCGGCGCTGGTCGCGTAGGTCACGTCCACCTGGGCGTTGGCGCTGTAGCTGCGGTCATCGAACATCACGTCGAGACGCCCACCGGCCGAGGCCGAGATCTCCGCCCCGAAGCGATCGCCTGACCCCGGCGCGATCACCACCGGCGTCGTCCAGTGGGTGAGGTCGGACACCGACGCCGACATGAAGTAAACCTCGGCACGGCCGGACGGGCCGATGTCCGCGTAGATCAGGTCGAGGCGGCTCCGCACCGGATCGAATGCGGGAGCAGGATACGATCCCGGACCCCGGAAGGCGCCGCCGCTGATGTTGAAGCATCCCGGGGGGAACAGGCAGACGGGGTTGTTGTAGAGCCCGATCTGCGCCGGTGCGCTCCACGAGCTGCCGCCGTCGCGGGATACGCTCAGGTAGTTCGCAGTTCCCTTGCCGCCCTGGATGCCGTTGTCGAAGGTCAGGTACAGCACGCCGTCCGGCCCGCTGACGATGCGGGCATCCTGGTTGTTGCGGATCGGGCCGGCGCTCACCCTGACCGGCGCCGAGAACGACCGGCCGCCGTCTCGTGAGGCGGCGACGAGCACCGGCGAATGCGTCCCCTGTCCGTCGAACTGGACCCAGGTCACGTACACCGAGCCGCGATACGGGCTGCCGGCGTTGTTGTCGACATGGATGGATTCGTGATCGGGGAACTGCCCGTTGCCGCCGCGAGACTTGCCGTTACCGGTCCACTGCGAGACCAGCACCGGCTTGTCATGCACGCCGTCCAGCCAGGTGCGGCCGCCATCGGTGGAACGGCTCACGTACATGCCGATCCCGTACGGAGGCGTGAAGCTGAACGCCTGGCAGGCAAAATACGCCGTCCCGTCAGGGCCGAAGGCGACGGCGGGATCGCCCGCGGCATCGTAGGCGCCGGTCCCCGGCACCGCGGGGTCGTTGGTGAACTTCGTGAGAGCCGGGATGAAGCCGTTCGGCAAGGTCGGCGTCCAGGTGCGTCCGCCGTCGAAGCTGGCGTTCACCGCACAGCCGTCGTTGTAGTTCCAGTCGTTGGCGCCGGTGATGAAGTTGTCGGCGTTCAGGGGATTGACCGCGATGGGCGTCTCGTTCTGGGCGGTGGTGTCGTTGCTGACGTCCACCGTGAGGAATGATCGCGCGGACGCACTGGCATAGCTGGGAGCGGGCGCCGAGGCGCTGCGGTCTTCGCGCGAACAGGCTGCCGCAGTGAGGCCGAGCAGGCCGACGATGGACGCATGGATCAGGCGCATGGAAAATCCTGGGTGGGTGACGCATGAACTTGCGCGCCCTTCGGAAAACCGGCAAGCGAGGGCCCTACCGCGGGATGCGGGCGCGCAACTCCCGGCCGAGATTGGCGGCGAAGACCGGCGCGTCGGCGGCGTCGAGGTGCGACCCGTCGAAACACGCGAAGCGCGAGAGCGGCGGGTAGTCTTCCGTGGCGATCGCGATGGCGCGCGTGCTGTCCGCCAGCCGGTTCCAGTACCGGGCGCGCGGGTACAGCGACTCTTCACGCCGCAGCCGTTCGCCGCAGCCCGGCATGTACAGGAGCACCACGTGCCCGCCCCGCGCCATGATGCGGTCGGCGGCGCGATTGATCCGCCCCTCCACCACACCGAAGGCCGAGTCGGTCGGCGGACGGACCTGCGCAAACCAGCTGAAGTCGTGGGTGAGAAAGCCTTCGGCCGCACTCCACGCGCGCGTGGCGACCAGGCGACGCTGGTTCCGGGGGGAGAAGCCGTCGGGGCGCATCCGGCCGACGCCGAGCTCCGGCTTGCCGCCCTTGATCGCCGTGAGGATGAAGCGCTTGGGCAGCAGCGGCGGCTCGCGGAAGAGAAAGTGCCGCAGCAGGTGCACGCGAAGCCAGTTCTCGCTCAGCCGCGCGGGACTCACGCGGTCGTTGCGATACCGGCGCAGCAGGTCGGTGACTTCCTGCGCCGCTCCCTGATCCGCCTGGAAGGCGTACATGGGCATCAGCTCGACGATCATGAGTCCGGCGAACGCGGTCGAGTCGGCCACGTACTCGAGGACCGGGATCGGCGAGCTGCCGGGCAGCGCGAGGTTGACGGGGGCGCCGCCGCCGTATGCCCGGCGGAACGCGTCGGGGTCCAGCGCCGACCGGATGCGCGACGTGCCGACGACGACGGTCGAGGCGCGCGGAAGGCGGAGCATGGAGAGGATCCAGGCTTCGTCCACCGCCTTCACTTCGGGCGTGAACCCCCGGGCGCGCCAGAGTATCTCCCAGCCCGCGATCGGGACCGCCACGAGGAGCGCCGCCACCACCCAGGTGCGCAGCCAGCCGCCGCGCGGCAGCCGGTCGTTAGAACTGGAAATAGATGAACGCACGCTCGTCCCCGGTGACGAGGCAGATGGTGAGGATCATGGACGCGAGAATCAGCGGCCGCACCCACATCGGGAGCCGGCGCCAGGTGTCTTCGATGGTGGTATCGCGCAGCATCCAGTGCCCGCCGACGAGCAGCACCGTCACCAGCAGGACGCTGGCGCGGTCGGGGCGGAACATGAGGTGCCGGTCGGCGCCGCCGGCGATCATGGCCCGCGAGATATGCCCGGCATCGCGCATCGTCGAGGCGCGGAAGAACACCCACGTCAGGCACACCAGCGCATAGGTGCCGAGTGCCAGAAGGAGCCGCACCGCCCGCCGGTCCCAGAGCGCCGCACCGCCCCACCGCGCGCGCGC